>NZ_JBMDKH010000012.1:0-176534 GCF_057809615.1 Hydrogenophaga sp. FG152
CGCCAGTGCTAGCTTTTCGTACCGTCACTTATTGCACTGAAAACGAGGAGACCCCAGCTACTGCTTTGACATGTACTCATGTCCCGTATTAGAAACCCTCAAGTAGCTGTAGAGTCAAGCGGTAGGTAGGCAAATATGAAAATCGGTGAACTATCGTCATTGGCAGGGTGCTCCGTTCCCGCGGTGCGCTTTTATGAAGCAGAGGGCCTTCTGCAGGCGCCCCTGCGGGCCGCCAACAACTATCGGCAATATGGCCAACAGCATGTCGACAGGTTGGCCTTCATCGTTCGGTGCCGCTCGCTGGACATGTCGCACGACGATATCCGGGCTCTGCTGCAGTTGCAGGACGACCCCGCCATGTCCTGCGACGAGGTCAATGCCTTGCTAGACGATCAAATGCGCTTGGTAGAGCAGCGAATCGCCGAGTTGCAGGCGCTGCGCAAGCAACTGCGTGCCATCCGCAGTACCTGTGCGGGAGGGGTATGCGTTGGCGATTGCGGTGCACTTGAATCGCTGCGCAGCGCCACTGGGGCAAGCTGGCCAACCGTTCGCTGAGCGGAGCCTCAAATAACGACATTCAGCTCGGTGCGAACCAACGATGCGGTAGCAACTCGTGAACCAGGCTAACCCGTTGCGTCGGCAAGCGAGCCAAAACGTCCTTGAGATACGCATAGGGATCATGCCCATTGAGTCGTGCTGACTGGATGAGCGTCATGACGGCTGCTGCCCTCTGACCAGCTCGTAGGCTGCCCGCAAAGAGCCAGTTGTTGCGGCCAATGGCAATCGGCCGAATCTGGTTCTCGATCCAGTTGTTGTCCACGGGCAGCTGTCCGTCATCGACGAACCGGGTCAAAGCCTCCCAGCGCCGCAAGCTGTAGTCCAGCGCTTTGGCGCTTGCCGAGCCTTCCGGCACCTTCTGGCGTTGCAGCACCATCCACTGGTGCAAGGCATCAAGCAGCGGCTTCGTTTGTTGTTGCCGGATGGTTTGGCGCTGATCGGTCGCAATCTCCTTGACCTCACGCTCGATCTCGTAGACCCGCGCGAACTGCTGCAGCGCGACCACGGCGATCTGGCTTTGGTTCGCCGCGTGCAAATCGAAGAACTTGCGCCGCGCGTGCGCCAGGCAGCCGACCTCGGTCACACCACTTGCGATCAAGGCCTTGTAGCCGCTGAAGTCGTCACAGGTGAGGCTGCCTCTCCAGTCGCCCAGGAAGCGCCGGGCGTGTTCGCCCGAGCGCGATTCGCAGAAGTCGTAGACGACCGCCTTGATGTTCTCGAAGGCGCCCGTGGCATAGGCCCATAGGTACGCCCGGTGCGCCTTGCCGTTGCCCGGCTTGAGCATGGACACCGGCGTCTCGTCGGCATGCAGCACGCGGCGCTGCAGCAGCTCTGTCCTCATGGCGTCAACCAGTGGCTGCAACTGCACGCCACACGAGCCCACCCATTGCGCCAGCGTGGAGCGGGGGATGGCTAGGCCGGCGCGGCCGAAGATCGCTTCCTGGCGGTACAGCGGCAGGTGGTCGGCGTACTTGGCCACCAGCACTTGCGCCAGTAGCCCAGTGGTAGGGATGCCTTTGTCGATGATGTGAGGATCGACAGGCACCTGGTGAATCGTCTCGCACTGGGCACAGGCCCACTTGCCCCGGATGTGGCGCTCCACCGTGAACACGCCGGGCGCGTAGTCCAGCTTCTCGGCCACGTCCTCGCCGATGCGCTTCATCTGGCAACCGCAGGCGCAGGTGGTGGACTCGGGCTCGTGGCGGATCTCGCGCCGCGACAGGTTGGCCGGCAGGGGTGCGCGTTTGGGGACTTGCTTGTCTTGGCGGCCTGCCACTGGCGGCGTGGCCTGCTCGATCTCATCGGCCACCGCCTGCAGGTCCTCATCCAGCGATTCATCGAGCAGGCTCTTCTGCTCGGCGCTGAAGCGCTCCGACTGTGCGGCGAACTTCATGCGCTTGAGCAGTGCGTTCTCGTGCGTGAGCTTGTCGATCTGCGCCTGCTTGAAGACCGCCTCTTGGCCCTGGCGTGCGATCACGCCGTCTCGCTCGGCCAGCTCACCCATCAACGACAGCAGGGCCGCTCGCATCTGCTGCGGCTCCAGGGTGTCAAGGTGGTCTGCGGTGATCACGGGAGAAGATGATGCGGCTAACATCACATTCGCGCATCGGTGCAAGCGCTGATTGCCTGGCCAACGACCGGAGCACTCAAAGTACAGTGATGACTCCAGCCTCGCCGACGTTCTTCCAGGGCAGGCCCAGCACGAGCGCATCGAACTGCGTTCGGCTGAGTGTGGCGGTGGTGGCGGCATCGCGCGGCCAGACGAACTTGCCGCTATTCAGGCGCCGGGCCGCCAGCCAGACACCGATGCCGTCGTGCACCAGCACCTTCATGCGGTTGGCTCGTCGATTGGCGAACAGATAGGCGTGGTGTGGGCGCGCTGCGCCAAAGACAGCCACTACCCGGGCGAGCGCCGTCTCGGTGCCTGCTCGCATGTCCAGCGGCTCGGTGGAGAGCCACAGCGCATCAATGCGGATCATCGGAGCCAGTCGCGCAGCCACGCTGCACATGACGCTGCATCTTCCAGGGGCCAGTTCACGGTGACTACGCTGGCGCTGCGCCGAACATCAACGCGAATCGCACGCGACACGGGCGGCGAGCTGGTCTCGGTTGCTGGGAGCTGTTCAACTGGTGGAGGCAGATTCAGCGCAACGAACTCATTCCGGGGCGCTGGCAACAGGGAGTCTGCTTGCTCGCGCATCCAGCGATGAACGATGTTGGCGTTGATTCCGTGTGCAAGCGCTACGCCGGCCACTGACGCGCCGGAGACCTGGCATTCGGCCACGATCTGGCCTTTAAGTTCTGGGGAGTAGTAGTGCCGCTTGGGGCGCTGGGCGATCGTGTCGTTCGCCATAGTGTGCGTGATGTTCATCGTGCACACGATGCCTCGACACTGGGTCTATCTCAAGATGGGATTGCCGGACGCTTACGGATCGACGAGCATCGCGACCAGTACACCGTCAGCCGGCTGTGCCGCGTGCTGCAGGTGTCTCGCAGCGGCTACTGCCAATGGCGCGTGCGCCCGCCCAGTCCGAGCACACTGGCCAACCAGGCTCTGGACGCCAAGGTGGCCGCCATCCACGACGCCAGCCGTCAAAGCTATGGCCGCCCTCGAATCGTTCACAAGCTGCGCCAGCACGGCGAGGTCGTCAGCGCCGAGCGAGTGCGAAAGAGCCTGCGGCGCCAGGGCCTGCGACCGGTGTATAGAAGGCCGTTCGTGGTGACCACCGACTCGGCGCACCGCTTGCAGCATGAGTCGGGCCGGCGAGGTCTGGGACAACTCGGCCATGGAGAGCTTCTTCAGCTCGCTCAAGACCGAGCGCACGGCCAGGAAGGTTTACCGAACGCGAAGCCAGGCCCGTTCAGACGTGTTCGATTACATCGAGTGCTTCTACAACCCGACGCGTCGGCATTCGACGCTCGGCTATCGCAGTCCCGTACAGTTCGAGCAAGCTCAAGAAGCTTAGGCCGGTGTCAACGAAACCGGCAGCAGCCCACAGTTGGCGCTGGACTGCATCGTGATCCATCGAGTTGCTCGAGACCTCACCTATGACCTCGCCAAGATCACTGCAGCGCAGGATGACCTGGAGCAGCGGGTACTTTTGGCGCTCGTTGAGACCGACACCTCAAAGATGCCTGATGGATGGTCATGGATGCACGCTGCACATGAGATTTCGATTCTGGTTGCGCTCGCCATTGTCGAGGACGAAAAGGCAGGACGCGTTGCTCCGTAGGTCCATGATATCTGCAGCCCAAGCTCCCCCAAATGCTTTTACTCAGTTAGATTTTCCTGACACCGTATGAAGATGTACATCCTAGTTCGCGACGATATTCCGCTCGGTTTTGCCATGGTCGCGGTTGCTCACGCCTCGCTCGCGGGCTACTTGAAATTTCAGGATGACCCCGATACGCAAGCGTGGCTCTCCGGGCCCTTCTTCAAGGCTGTATGCAAGGCAAATGCCAAGGAGTTCGAGAACGCCAAACAGGTTCCTGACCACGTGGTTCTCACTGAATCAGCTTTGGGCAACCGGGAGGTCGCAATAGTGTTTCGGCCGCGAGACGATTGGCCCAAGATGTTCAAGTTCCTGCGCCTGTACAAGGATGCTCCGCCGGCAGCGCCGGGCACTTGACGCTCAATAGAAATCGAGGCAACTGAAAGATGACTACAGTCGACCTGAGGGTGCTTTGTAGTCCAGCAAGAACGAAAGAACGAAACTGGAGGGCAGATGCTCAAGCCTGGTGACGGCAAAACGCTCCGCGCCTGCCTGTGGGCACGGGGCTGCCTACGCCCAAGGCCAGCCAGATCGAGGAATTGCTGCCGCATTGCTGGTCAGCAGCGTTGGAGTAGCGCGTCAGTCGTTCCGCCAGATCGTCCACCAGTTCCAAGCGGCCCAGCACTCCAACAGCCAAAACAACACGATGAGGGCGGCGCCAACCTTGCTGGTCGGCTCGGGCCCCTTGGATGCCATCCACTCATCGGCTTGGCCACGGCGTTCAGCGAGGGCGTCTGCAGGCAGCAATTGGATGGTCAACCATATCAAGCCCGGCAGAAGCAAAACATCGTCGACATAGCCCAGCACTGGAACGAAGTCCGGAATGAGGTCTATTGGGCTCAGCGCGTACGCCACCACGAACATCCCAAGGGCCTTGGCATACCAAGGGGGTCGGGGATTCTTGCCTGCGAACCAAAGCGTTACCCCATCGCGTTTGATTCGCTTGGCCCAATCCCTCAAGCTGCTGCGAATACCCATAGACCGTAGCATGCCACGCCCGAATGTCCGCCTCGGGTGTTCGAGCAGGCTTCATAGGCACCTGCTGTCGGAAGAGTTCAAGATCCCGCTGCTGAGCGCCTACGCAGGTACCTCAGCTGCCAGCGGTCAACATGGGTTCACCTCACGCATACGGTAGTCCCTCATCATGACGGATCCTCGGGCGCGCGCTTGCATTGTTCCAAGGCTTTCTCGACGGCGCTGGCGAATCCGGCGCCGAAGACCACTTGCCCGCTTTCGCTCGTGATCCGGCCGGACTTGTCCATTGTCCAACCCCAATGCGCAAGCGTCCTTTCGGAGATAGCGGCCTGCAACGCACGTTGCTCAAGCGCCGTCAGACGCAGTCCTCCAGCCTCAAGAGCCTCGCTACCGCTGGTTGTAGCGGTCGGCGTTGCGCCACCGATGACAATGGCCGCGTTCTGGTTCGCCAGACGCCGTACGCCAAGCAGTTGCGCGCGCAGGGATCGCAAATCCGCCAGCAGCAGGTTCACCCGCGTGCGAACCACCGGGTCGGTGATCCCCTCCAACACAACGTCCACCTCGTCGCGGTGAGGGCCAGCAGCGACCTTGCGGCTTCGGCCTCCCACGCTGTCCGCATACGTCTTCATCAGCGCCCGATAGGGCTCGCCCGTCTTGTTTCTGATGGCCGCTGCGGTCGGCCCGCCGCGGTCTGCGGACAGACGCCCAATGGTGGCCACAGAGAAGTCCTTGCTGCCCCGCTCATGTTGCTCCTCGCACAGAGCAAAGATCAGTTCCAGGGAGCAGACCTTGCGCGGGCTGGCCTGGGCACACAGCTCGCCCAGCAGTTGTTTTGGGTCGGCGGCCATCAAGCCACCCCGCTTTGCAGCCTGGGACTCGCCGCGCGCCGCTCGTCCAAGATAGTTGAGAGCTGAATCGGCGCACGGGTCAGTTCGGCCAGGAACTGGCTCGCTTCATCCACGACACCTGAGCCACTGAGCATCCGCCGCCCTTCCATCAAAGCGACGGTTTCCACGCGACCCAACCGCGCCACCAGGAACGAGACGAACTCGTTGCCCACGCCCAGGGCCTCGGCGTCCGACAGCTTCGCGAACACCGGCTTGCAGCCGCTGCGCAAGAGCATGGCGTCGAGAAGCCGCGATCGCCTCAGGTTTGCCAAGGTGGCGTCTTCCGATGGATACACCTGCGCGACCTGGCACACCGCGTTGATGACGTCGAAGTCGGTGGTCATCTCAATAGCGACTTCCAGGTCGCGCTGGGAGCCTGCCAGGACAAGGCTGATCGTCGAGGATCCAGGGCGGGGCACGGCCAGCGTCCTGCTGCGCTCGACGAGCCGGTAGGCAGCATGCCAGTTCGTGGCCAGTTCATCGACCTCCTGCATCACCGCGTCCTGGCGCTCGTGCGCGAGGTCCAGCCTCTGGACGGTGGCACTGGATGCCCCATCGCCAGAGCATGCCAACATCTCGTCTTCAATCTCTCTGATGCGCGCAGCGTGGTCCTGGTATCTCGCAGACGCTTCGGTCAGTTTCAGACCGACTGCGTTGAAGTGGGCGACCAGGCCTCCGAGGAATGCCGGACCTGTGATGAAGAACCGGCAGCGAACGCAGTTCTTGGGCCCCCCCGGCACGGGCATGTGGTCGTCAGACCTGGAGCCGATGTTGGTGGCCTTGGGGCCTCCAATCCCGCACAGGCTGCCGCCGACCGGGCAGATACCCTTGTCGCCGACAACCCAAGAACCAGGACTGGTGTCGAGCACTGCCTTGGTACCAGCACCATCGTTGAACGCCAGGGCATCCTCGAGTTGCTCAAGCGTCGCATCCACCATGAACCGCTTCAGGTTCTCCCTCTCGCTCGCGAGAATGCGTTCCTGCGCCAGCGCGAGCTGCTCGGTCATGTAGGCCGGGCCGGTCTTGATGTAGTAGATGGTCATGAGCAGAGACGCATGGCCTGCCACGCACTTCGAGAGAATCTCGATGGGCACGCCGCCCTCGGTCGCATATGCCGTCAGCAATGACACCCGCAGGGTATGAAGGTCGTAGACCGGAGCGGTCGCTCTGCCAGTGGCATCCCGGACCTTGACGAAGCAGATCTTGCTGCCGTCGGGCAGCCGTTCACCTCGCTCATAGACCCGTCGCTCCAGTTCATCCAGCAGCCTGTTCCACATGCTGGCGACCTTGCTGGCCCGGATCGGATATCGGCGGTCCGGCCCACAGGGGTCCCGGAACAGGAACGAGACCTCCCCGCGCCGACGCAGCGTCTCCAGCGAATACTGGGCCAGCAGTTCCCGCTCATTGACTTCCGACCAGGCAAGGGATGCTGACTGCATGTTGTGCCGCTCCTGCCAATCTCGCAGCATTTCCAGGTAAGCAATGACGGCATCGTTCTGCCAAGGAATCTCGTAGCCACGTGCATCGGGGTCCTTGAGGCGGTCAGCGGTCTTGTTCGTGTTGATGAAGAAGCCGGTGAAGGTTCGGCCAACCCTGCGATCCTCGAACCTTCGAAGCACGCCGCGCCGCACAGCTGTCAAAGAACCACCCGTGAGCGCAGTTGCCTCGTTCCGGGTCCACTCGCCCTTGCGATACACCTCGTGGTCGAACTCGCCCGAGTCGAGCATGCGCACCTGGAATGTGCGAAGGGGGAGGTGGAGCTTCACCAACAGGCAGATGACGCGCACGGGGGACCACAGCCGCTCCCATCGGTTCTGGCTTAGGTTGAACCAGGCAAAGTAGTCCGTGAGGGCCGTCCTGCCCCACGCAAAGTCGTCCTCGGTCAGGATCGCCACCAGCTCCCGGATATACCGTGTCGGCATCGCTTCGCGGTGCGTCTGCGCCGCACGCGCGGCCATGCGCATGCGAGGCACCGGGTTCCAGTACTCCTGATGCACCATCGGGCGGCCGAAGTCATCCTCGATGGTCAGTACCGTCGCGATCCACCAAGCGAAGAAGTCGCGCGCCAGGTTCGTGACCTTGGCCCGATGGCGCTCGGCAAAGTGCTTCAGTTCACTGTCCAGCCATTCGGGAAACGATATTCGTGCGCCCTGATCCCTCCGACAGTGTGCAGTGGGATCGATGGGCATCGGATCTAGGGTTCTCACATAGCCTACGAGGTGTCCAGCGACCGCACGACGCAGGCGCAAGTCGCGCTGGGAGGCCTCGATCCATGAGGTCAGTGCTGTGCCCCAGCCCTCAAGTTCAGGCGGAAGATCCTGCGCGCCATGGGACGGCTCCCGCCTGGCCTGCGCCAGTGGCTGCGCCCACCGAAAGCTGGGGAATACGATCGCCTCGCCATATCTCAGCTTCTGGGCCGTCATCAAAGCCTTGACCGCCGTGAAATAGGATTTTTCGAGCCCTCCCCACCGCTGGGGGTCGATGGAGGCAGGCGTCAGATCACCGAGTTCGCGCACCCCGATGGTCGTCATCGCGCTGCGCAGGACTATGCTGGCGCATCGGACTTTCACAGAGGCGGTCTTGCTGGCGGAAGCATCACGCACATCGGAGAACCACGCCATGTGATCCAGCAATGTGAAGTCGTTGAAGTTGATTTTCGAGTTCGACATGATGGGGTGACGCGTGGGCCAGCCCAGGAGGCCATCGGCCCAAAGTCGCACCAGCAGATCGAGCCCCCGTGCCTTCATGCCCCGCAGGGCTGTCCGCTCCTTGCTCTGTTCATCGAGATGCCTCATGCGCAGAATGAGCACGTCAACGCAGCTTCGGTACATCTCCGCGGTCTGGACCGTGTTGAACGCCAGCAGTGCTTCCCGATATGGTCCGCTGGGTTGGCGTTGCTTGGCGAACTGTTCCCAATGACCTTCCTGTGCGCTGGCAATCGTCCGGACCCGCTCGACGGAGACATCCCCGGACAGTTGGAACATCGAATCTGACCTGTTCACGCGCAGGCGATTCCCGGTGAGGGGCGACACGACTTCCGTGAGGTTCCCGACTTCGCAGTACTTTTTTCTAGTCATCGTCTTCTTTCATTCAGAATCGCCTCGAACAACAAGGATGGCGGTGAAGCATCGATCAAGCCTTGCGCGGCTCGCAGCACCTGCTCGACCTGTCCGTTGTCTGGTGCGGTATAGACGTCCTGCGATTGGGGCGATTTGTGGTGCATCGCTCGCTGGATGACCAACTTGGGAACACCACTTTCGGCAAGGCGACGCCCGTAAGCATGCCGATGGCCGTGAGGACTGGTTCCCAGTTCTGCCGAAGGCACCAGCCCTGTGCGGCGCACCGCGCGGCCGTGCGCCTGGCGGAAGGCATCGACCGTGTAGGGTTCCCCTTCGTACTGCGCCTTGTGGCTGACGAACAGGTAGGGATGGGCCGCGTGTCTCGAACGGCAATGCATGACGTACAGCTTGAAGAGCTTGAGGAAGATCTCGCCCCAATAGCTCGGAAACCAGTGCACCAAGGCGTATTGCTCGCGTGCGTTGGCAAGCTGCAGATCCTTCCAACCGGCATGAAATCGACCGACAACCAGGTTGCGCGGCTGCAGACCCCAGCGCAGGCGCAGGTACTCTTCGCGGTCGGCGCGTACGCGGGCCCTTGAGAATGGATCGAGGTAGTCGGCTGGCGCGCTGCCCTGCTCCGGGTGATACAGCCGCACAACCGCACTGTGGGGCGCGGCGGCGTTGACGCCGACATCCGACACGTAGAGGTGAAAGGGTTCGGATTCGCGCAACCCTCCTCCATGCAACAGCACGACGATCATCATGTCGCGCAGGCTGTGCCCATCGTGGACAGCGCTTTTTTTCCGCGACGGGGCGTTCGCCAGCCCCTGCGTCAGCAAGTCCCAGATGCGCTCTTCGGGAAAGGACTTGACAGGCTGCGCAGTGGCGACCGAGGTCTTCCGCAGCACACGCACCGAACGAGCCAGGTGAGACCGCGCAACGGCGTCTTCGAGAGACGCGGCATGGGACAGTAGTGCGCTGGCGCGGCGCTTGTCGAAGCGGCGCCAGTAGGCGATCTGTTCTGCGACCGATGCCGACTTCCAAGGATTCAGCGCAGTGGTTTCATACCGCTCGACGAGCCAATCCGAGAACGCGGTCACCATGTTGAGCAGGTGACTGGCTCGCTTCAGCTTCTTGGGTTGCCAGAAGAGTTCGCTCGCATCGTTCCCCCGCGCATCAATGGTCCCCGCAGCCAGCGCTTCCGCGAAGGCCGAGAAGATCTGCGGCCGCCGATTTCCGGACAGCGCTTTGAACAATCCCGAGTTCGCAACAAGAAAGTCGATCAGTAGACCGACTGCGCGAGCAACTTCGTTCTGCCAGGAGATTGAACGGGTTCGACCATGTTCGCCGAAGTAGTCGATGAGCTGCACGAGTGGCGCCGGCGCGCTTCCGTCTTCGGCCAGCAGATACAGGACGAAAGCCTTCCCTTCCTGGAAGCCCAGCCGCTTGATCTTGGTATGAACGACCGTGTGGTGCTTGGCGATCTCACGCCGGAGCATAAGGCGCCTTCAGCGTCTTTCCGCCGCGCGGGATTGTTGAATGAGAACGCACATCGCTGTAGGGTACCTCCATCGGGTGCCCATTGCAATATGACATTTTTTACACTAGCACCAACATTGACCACCCAGATCGCCTGCGAGGCCTCGGCCTGGAGCTGGCGCGCGATGCCGGGCAGCGCGAGGTTGACGATGCTGCCGTCCATCACCGACATGGCGATGCCGAGCACGATCACCAGCACGGCCTTGCCGCGCTGGGGAGACGGCAGACCGTCCTGCGCCGTCACCCGCGCGCCTCGGCGGCCAGGTGCCTCGTGGGATCGCCCGAGAGCGTGATCCAGGTCAGCGCCACGCCGATCAGCGCGCCCGTGGCCATGCCCACCACCATGGGCAGGGGCTTGCCGGTGGCGAACAGGCTCACGATGCCCATGGCCGCCGCGCCACCCAGCATCTGCAGGGTGCCCAGCAGCGCCGAGGCGGTGCCGGCGATGGCGCCGTGTTTCTCCAGCGCGAGCACCGAGGTGGTAGGGATGACCAGGCCCATGAAGGCGCTGGCGATGAAATACAGAATGATCAGCACCAGGAGCTGGTCGCCGCCCGCGAGGTAGTAGGCCAGCATCAGCGCCATGGTGATGCCCGAGGCCGTGGCCGCCACCTTCACCAGCCGCACCAGGCCGAAGCGCTGGCCGAGCACGCCGGTGAACTGCGAGGCGCCGATGAAGGCGATGGCGTTCAGCGAGAACGCCAGGCTGTATTGCGTGGGCGTGAGGCCGTAGTGGTTGATCAGCACGAAGGGCGAGCCGGCCAGGTAGACGAAGAACCCGGCCATGGCCGTGGCGCCGATGCCCACCAGGCCCAGGTAATGCCAGTCGCGCAGCAGCAAGGCGTAGGCACGCAGGGCGCTGCCCAGGCTGCTTTCCACGCGCTCGGCTTCGGTGCGGGTCTCCTGCAGCGTGCCGTAGACCAGGGCCAGCCCGGCCACGGAAGCCAGGGCCACGGCCCAGAACACGCCGCGCCAGCCGGTCAGCGCGATCACGCCGCTGCCCGCCAGCGGGGCCAGGATGGGCGAGACGCTGAACACCAGCATCAGCAGCGACATCAGGCGCGCGGCATCGGCGCCGGTGTGCAGGTCGCGCACCACCGCGCGCGGGATCGCCATGCCGGCGGCCGCGCCCAGGCCTTGCAGGAAACGCAGCGCCACCAGCGTCTGGATGTCGGTGGCCAGTGCGCAGCCGATGCTCGCCAGGGTGAACAGGCCCAGGCCGAAGTACAGCGGCGGCTTGCGGCCCACCATGTCGGACACCGGGCCGTAGAGCAGCTGGCCCACACCCAGGGACAGGAAAAACGCGGTCAGGCTGAACTGCACCGCACCGACCTCGGCGCCCAGGCTGCGGCCAATGTCGGGCAGCGCGGGCAGGTACATGTCGATGGCGAAAGGGCCGATGGCGGAGAGCAGGCCCAGAATCAGGGCCATCTTGAGATAACGGGTGAAGAACATCCCTTATTGTCGCCAGGGCGCGAAGGCTTTGCCGGGGCACGGTTGGGCCGTTCTGGTGTAAGGGCGGTCCGGGTAGGTCACAATTTCGCCTCCCACCCCCTACTTTCCCCCGGAGAACCCCACCATGGCCGTTGAAGGCAGCGCAGGCGACCTGCTCAAAGTCGTGACCCTGCTGGGCGCAGCGGTGGTCGCCGTGCCCCTGTTCAAACGCATCGGCCTGGGCTCGGTGCTGGGTTACCTGGCCGCGGGCCTGGCCATCGGGCCGTTCGGCATGGGCCTGATCAGCGACCCGGCCACCATCCTGCACACGGCCGAGCTCGGGGTGGTGATGTACCTCTTCGTGATCGGCCTGGAGATGCAGCCCTCGCATCTCTGGAGCCTGCGCAAGGCCATCTTCGGTCTGGGCAGCCTGCAGGTGGTGGTGTGCGGCTTCCTGCTCACCGGTGTCGGCCTGGCCTTCGGTTTCCCGCTGGGCGTGTCCTTCGTGAGCGCCATGGGCTTCGTGCTGACCTCCACCGCCGTGGTGATGCAGCTGCTGGGAGAGCGCGGCGACATGGCCCAGCCGCGTGGGCAGAAGATCGTCGCCATCCTGCTGTTCGAAGACCTGCTGATCGTGCCGCTGCTGGCGGTGGTGGCCTTCATGGCGCCGCCCGACATCGGCGGGCCGGTGGCCGCCACCTCGTCGCGCTGGGGCGCGATCGGCCTGGGCCTGGGCTCGCTGGTGGCGCTGGTGGCCGCGGGCGTGTGGCTGCTCAACCCCCTCTTCCGCATCCTGGCGAACGCCAAGGCGCGCGAGGTGATGACCGCGGCCGCCCTGCTGGTGGTGCTGGGCGCAGCCTTGCTGATGCAGGTCGGTGGCCTGTCCATGGCCATGGGCGCCTTCCTGGCCGGCGTGCTGCTGTCCGAATCCACCTTCCGCCACCAGCTGGAGGCCGACATCGAGCCCTTCCGGGGCCTGCTGCTGGGCCTGTTCTTCCTGAGCGTGGGCATGTCGCTGGACCTGGCGGCCGTGGCGAGCAATTGGCCCATCATCGTGGCCGGCGTGGTGGCGATGATGCTGGTCAAGGCCCTGTGCATCTACGGCGTGGCGCGCTTCGCCCGCAGCTCGCACGCCGACGCGCTGGACCGCGCCGTGCTCATGGCGCAGGGCGGCGAATTCGCCTTCGTGCTGTTCGCCGCCGCGCTGGGCGCCAAGGTGATCGACCCGGTGGTCAATGCCAACATGACCGCCATCGTGGTCCTGTCCATGGCGCTCACCCCCCTGGTGGTGCTGGTGCACCGGCGCTTCGCGGCCAAGGACGCTGACGTGTCCATGGACGGCATCGAGACCGTGGCCGACCGGGCCGCGAGCGTGCTGGTGATCGGTTTCGGCCGTTTCGGCCAGATCGCCAGCCAGGGCATGATCGCCCGGGGCGCGAGCATCACCATCATCGACAACAACGTGCAGATGATCCGCGACGCCGAGGCCTACGGCTTCAAGGTCTACTACGGCGACGGCTGCCGAGCCGACGTGCTGCACGCGGCCGGCGCCCACGCCGCGCAGGCCATCCTGGTCTGCCTGGACAACAAGGAAGCCGCCACGCGCATCGCCGAGCTGGCCAAGACCGAGTTCCCGCACGCCGAGCTGCTGGTGCGCGCGTTCGACCGCGAACACGTGCTCGAACTGCGCAAGGCCGACGTGAGCTACCTGGTGCGCGAGACTTTCGAGTCGGCCATGGCCATGGGCCGCCAGGCCGTGCTCACCCTCGGTGCCGCCGAGGAGGAAGCCGATGAGGTGATGGAACACCTGCGCCGGCGCGACGCCGAGCGCATGGCCCTCGAAGCCGCCGGCGGCCTGTTCGCTGGCCGCCAGCTGGTGCTGGGCAACCAGGTGAAGAGGCAGCAGGCCGAGGGCCAGGACGCGCAGGCCCCGGCCTGAACCCTCACGGGCAGACGGCCTCGACGTTGTTGCCGTCGGGGTCGATCAGGAAGGCCGCGTAGTAGGTGGCGCTGTAGTCGGGTCGCGCGCCGGGGCCGCCGTTGTCGCGCGCGCCGGCCTTCAGGCCCGCTTTGTAGAAGGCGTCCACCGCCCGGTGGTCGGGGGCGCGAAACGCGACGTGGGTGCCCGGGCCCTGGTGGCCCGGTGCCGCGTAGAGCCACAGCGCGGGGGCGTCTTTCGGCCCCAGGCCGGCATAACTGTCGTCGTGGGAGCCCAGCACGTGGCCGAGCGGCGCGAGCGCGGCTTCGTAGAAGCGGGTGCTCTTGGCGAGGTCGTTGACTTTCAGTCCGAGGTGGTCGTACATGGCGAAGGTTTCCTGCTCGATGGGTGGATGAGGCGTTCATCTTCGAGCAGGGTCGCCAGTCGGTCTTGGAGAATCTTGCGGTCTTTCGAGGGGCCGTTGCGGGCGGCGCGCCGGAAGCCGCGCGGGGACAGGCCGGCCGCGCGGTGGAAGCTGCGCACGAAATTGCTGAGGTCGGCGAAGCCCACCTCCAGCGCCACCTCGGTCACCGGGCGATCGTCCTCGGCCAGCAGCCGGGCCGCGTGCCGCAGGCGCGTACGCACGAGGTACTGGTGCGGCGTGACGCCGAGCACCCGCGAGAACACCCGCAGGAAATGGAACGGGCTCAGGGCCGCTTCGCCCGCAGCCCGGTCCAGATCGACCGCCTCGCTCGAATGGGCCGCGATCCACGCCGCGGCCTCGACCGCGCGGCGCCGGTCGCGTCCGGCCACCGGCGTGGGCGCGAGCTCGCGGCCGCTCACCACCTCCACGAAGCGCGACGCGAACCACAGGCCCACCTCGTCCAGGCCGGCATCGCCCTGGCCGCTGGCCACGGCCTGCGCGAGTTCGCCCAGCACCATCAGCTCGGGCAGCGGCGGCAGGCCACCGGTGCGCCAGGTGCGTTGGTCGCCGCCGACCAGCTCGACAAAACCGGGCGAGAGGTGGAAGGCCAGGCACTCGTCGCCGCAGACCGCGTGGTCGTGTGTGCACATGAACTCGTCGCCCGGGTGGCCCACCAGCACCGAGCCGGCCACCAGCTCGTAGGCATCGCGCCCCACCCGGTAACCGAAGGTGCCCTTGCGCACATAGGACACCGAATGGCCCCGGTGCACCTCGGTGAACGGCCGCTCGGCCGGGCCTGTGCCGCAGCGGTAGTCCACCACGCGCACCGGGCCGGTCTGCAGCTCGGTGGCGGTGATCACGGCGGCTCTCCGTCGAACAGGCCGGGCTCGTTGCCGATGCGGGCACGCTCGATCTGCAGCATGCGCAGCTTGGTCGGCACGCCGCTGCCGCCCGAAAAACCACCCGAGCGCCCGCCTGCGGCGAGCACGCGGTGGCAGGGCACGATGGGCGCGAACGGGTTGTGGCCCATGGCCTGCCCCACCGCCCGGGCCAGGCCGGCGTCGCCCAGGGCCTGCGCCAGTTCGCCGTAGGTGCGCGTTTCGCCGGGCGGTATCGCGCGGGCCAGGGCATAGACCTCGCGCTGGAACGGGGTGAGTCCGCTCATGTCGAGCGCGATCTCGCGCAGATCGCTGCGCGAGGCGCCTGCCAGCAAGGCCTGGACGCCTTCGATGGCGGCCTGCACCGGCGCGGGCGGGTGCGCGTCTTCCGGCAGCGGCGGCAGGCCCTTCAGCAGCCGCGCCCGGGTGCGCGTGGCATCCGCTTCGGGCAACTGCACCGCCACCACGCCGTGCGGCCCCCAGGCGATGCCGATGGCACCGATGGTGGTCTCGAACAGCGTGTGGCCGCCGTCCATCGCGGCCTCACACGGCGCGCAGCGCCGCGCGCAAACCCGCACCGATCTCGGGCCGTTCGAGGAACGGGTCGGCCGGATTGGTCTGGTTGACGATGCCTTCCATGCGCGCGCGCACATTGCCCAGCGCGCGCGGGTGGCTGAAGATGTAGAAGCGATCGGCGCTGATGGCGTCGAACACCAGCTGGGCCACCTCGGCGGCCGAGACCTTGCCCGAACCCACGGCCTTGTCGGTCATGGCCTGGCCGATCAGCTGGCTTTGCGTGGCTTTTTCGTCGGCCATCTCGGCCGGGCGGTTGCGGTGGCTCTGGTTGATGCCGGTGGGCACGAAGTACGGGCACAGCACGCTGGTGCTGAGCTGGTCGCTCACCAGCTTCAGGTCCTGGTAGAGCGTCTCGGTCAGGCTCACCACGGCGTGTTTGCTCACGTTGTAGATGCCCATGTTGGGCGGCGTGAGCAGGCCGGCCATGCTGGCAGTGTTGACGATGTGGCCGCGCCAGTTCGGGTCCTTCTTCGCGGCGGCCAGCATCATGGGGGTGAACAGGCGCACGCCGTGGATCACGCCCCAGAGGTTGACGCCGAGCACCCATTCCCAGTCGCGCACCGAGTTTTCCCACACCAGGCCGGCCGAGCCCACCCCGGCGTTGTTGAAGACGAAGTGCGGCGCGCCGAAACGCTGTTCGACCGCCTTGGCCAGGGCTTCCATCTGTTCCTGGCTGGAGACGTCGACCTTGCGCGAGAGCACCTGCACGCCGGTGGCCTCGATCTCGGCCGTGGCCTTGTCCAGCGCGTCCTGCTGCACGTCCACCAGCACCAGGTTCATGCCCAGCTTCGCGCCGATGCGCGCGCATTCGAGGCCGAAGCCCGAACCGGCGCCGGTGAGCACCGCCGTCTTGCCCTTGAAGTCCTGAATCATGGATGTCTCCTGTATGTGAAAGAACTCAGGCAGCCCGAACCATTTCGATGTGGTCGATGCCGTCTTCGATGTAGATCTCGCTGGCCGGTTCGAAGCCATGCTGGCGGTAGAAACCCTCCAGCCGCGCCTGCGCGCCGATGCGGATGGGCTGCACGCCCCAGAGGCCGTGCAAGGCCTGCACCGCTTCGCGCATCAGCACATGGCCCAGGCCGCCGCCGCGCGCCGCCGGCAGCGTGACCACGCGGCCGATGCTGGCCTCGGTGAATTTCAGGCCGGCCGGCACCAGGCGGGCGTAGGCCGCCAGCGTGCCGTCGGTGCGTTCGCCGAGCAGGTGGAAACACCGGGCGTCGGCGCCGTCCATGTCCTGGAACACGCAGTTCTGCTCCATCACGAACACCTCGGTGCGCAGTTGCAGCAGGGCATACAGGTTGCGGGCATGCAGGGCATCAAAAGGCAGGCAGCGCCAGGTCAGGTTCGGGGTCGGGGAGCTCAAGCGCGCACTTCCCTCAACACATAGCCGATGCGCGGGAAGTGCACGTGCAGGCGCCCGGCGCGCTCGTCGGTGCGTTCCAGCGTGTAGCGAGTGCGCGTGGCCGCGCGCAGGATGCCTTCGGTGGGCTCGGGGCCGAAGGACTCGGCGGTCACGGTCACGCGGCTGCCCAGGGCAATGCCGTGTTCGTCCTGGAAGATGTCGTCGGTCAGCGGCGCGGGCTCGGCGGCGGCCGCGATGGCGATCGCCTCGGTGGACGTCATCTTGTGAGACGTGCCGTGGCCGATGGCGGCCATGCGGTCCAGCCACTCGATCACGTGGGGCGTGGCGTCCAGGATGCCGGCCATCGCGGGGTTGACCACGCGGCTGAACCACAGCGGGTGGTAGGCGGCGAAGTCGGCCACGCAGGGCGCGTCGCCCAGCAGGAAGGGCTGTTCCTCGACCATGGTGGAGAGGCGGCGCAGGTAGCTGCGGTAGGCGGCGGTGGCGTCGCCCGGGCGCAGGCTGGTCATGCCGCCGCGCATGGCGCCACGGTCGGCCGCGAAGGCCTGGGCCGCTTCGGGCGGCTGGCCGGCGAACAGCGCGGCCGCGCCCTTCGGGCTGAGGCTGTAGGCCATGGCGGCCCAGAACAGCGTGGTGTCGGCCCATTGCGCCAGCACGCGCGCCACGCCCTTGTGGTGCTCGTGGTAGAGCGCGGGCTGGGGCTTGCGGTGTTCCAGCACGTCGCAGATCAGCGCGGTGTCGCAGTAGATGTCGGCACCGACCTGCAGGATGGGCGTGCGGCGGTAGCCGCCGGTGAGCGCGACCACGTCGGGCTTGGGCATGATGCGCGGGATGTTCACGCTCTGCCAGGCGAGGCCCTTGTGGCCCAGCATCAGGCGCGCCTTTTCGGAAAACGGCGACGTGGCGTAGTGGTGAAGGATGAGGTCGGACATATCGGGGGCCTTGTGGGGATGTTCAGCGCGGCATGGCTCGGGCAATGATGGCATCGAAATCGGTGCCCGCGCCCAGCGATCCGAAGCTGTAACCCCACTGCCCGGCCAGGCGCGACTCGCAGAAGGCGCCGAACACCGCCGCAGGCGCGGTCTGCGCCAGCAGCGCGGCCTGCACGGCCAGGGCCACGTCCTGCGCCAGGCGGCGGGCTTCCATTTCGATGGCCATCTCTTCCACGCGCGCCGGCAGGCGATCGGCCAGGTGATCCAGCGCGGGGTGCATGCCGCGCGCGGGTGCGAGTTCGTGCGCCAGCGCGGCGGCGGCATCGGCCTTGCGCAAGGCGCGCAGCAGGTCCAAAGCCATGATGTTGCCCGCACCCTCCCAGATGGAGTTGAGCGGCATTTCGCGGTAGATGCGCGCCATGATGCCTTCACCGCCCTCCTCCACATAGCCGTTGCCGCCCAGGCATTCCATGGCTTCCTGCGCGAAGTGGCTGCCGCGCTTGCAGATCCAGAACTTGGCCACCGGGGTGAGCAGGCGCGTCATCACCTGCTCGTGCGGGTCGGCCGCCCGGTCGAAGCTGCGCGCCAGGCGCAGGGCCAGCGCGGTGGCCGACTCGGACTCCAGCGCCAGGTCGGCCAGCACGTTCTTCATCAGCGACTGGTCGATCAGCGCCTTGCCGAAGGCCTTGCGCTGCGTGGTGTGGTTCAGCGCGATGGACAGCGCCTGGCGCATCAGGCCGCTGGTGCCCAGCGCGCAGTCGAGCCGCGTCATGGTGCCCATGGCCAGGATCTGCGGCACGCCGCGACCCTCCTCGCCCACCAGCCAGGCGCTGGCGCCCACGAACTCCACCTCGGAGCTCGCGTTGGCCTTGTTGCCCAGCTTGTCCTTGAGGCGCTGAATGAACAGCTGGTTGAGCGTGCCGTCGGGCAGCACGCGCGGCAGAAACAGGCACGAGAGCCCGCTGGCGGTCTGCGCCAGGATCAGGAAGGCGTCGCACATCGGCGCCGAGAAGAACCACTTGTGGCCGGTGACGCTGAAGCGCTGGCCCCAGGCGTCGCTGCCGGCGGGCTCGGCGCGCGTGGTGTTCGCGCGCACGTCGGAACCACCCTGCTTCTCCGTCATGCCCATGCCCATGGTCAGGCCGGGCTTGTCGCGCCAGACCTTGAGCGCCGGGTCGTAGGCGCGGCTGGTGAGGCCGGGCGCCCAGTCCTGGTAGATGGCCGGGTTGTCCTTGAGCGCGGGCGCCACCGCGTAGCTCATGGAGATGGGGCACAGGATGGACGGCTCCAGCTCGGTGAAGAGCATGAAGCCGGCGGCGCGCAACTGGTGGGCGTGGCCGGTGGCCTGCTGCTCGGCCGAGAACGCGGTGCCGTGCAGGCCCGCGCCCACCGCGGCCGTCATCAGCGCGTGGTAGCTCGGGTGGAACTCCACCTGGTCGATGCGGTGGCCGAAGCGGCTGTGCGTCTTGAGCTGCGGCGTGTGCACGTTGGCCAGGCGCGCGTGCGTCTGCATCTCGCCACCGCCCACCGTGGCGCCCAGCGCCTGCAGCGGCGCGGTGTCCAGGGCGGGCGCGTTGAATTTCAACGCCGCCTGCATCGGCCGGTTCCCGGCGAACAGGTTCACATCCACCAGCGGCTCGGGCTGGTTGAAAACGTCATGCGTGGCGGGCATCTCGGGGTCTCCTCGGGGCAAAGATCCGGGTCCAGGTGTCGCTCAGGTCGCGCACCTCGGCGGCGTCCAGCGCGCCCTTGTCGCGCAGCAGCCGGTGCAGGCGCGGCAGGTGGTAGTGCGGCACGGCCGGGTACAGGTGGTGTTCCAGGTGGAAGTTCACATGGTGCGGGAACAGCAGCGCGCGGCCCAGCCAGTTGGCCAGCGAGCCGCTGGTGCGGTTGCAGCGCGCCGCGGTCAGCGGCGAGGACAGGTCGGTCACCGCGCCGTGCTCGCAGATGGCGCGCAGGCGCAGGATGGGCTGCAGCACCGTGACCAGGGGCAGCAGCCACAGCACCGCGTACATCAGCAGGCCTTGTGCACCACCCCAGGCGAAGGCCGTCAGCGGCGCGGCCAGCTGAAAGGCCAGCACCAGCCAGCGGTCCTGCCGCGCGGCGGCGCGCAAGGCGGGCGAGGTGTCGTCCAGCGGGCGGATCTCGCGCCGCGTGTCTTCGTTGATGGCGGGCGCACCGAAGAAGTAGGCGTAGGTCTTCCAGGCGTTGAGGCCCAGCAGGTCTTCACCGAGCTTGCGCAACAGGTACAGGCGGCCGCGCGGGTAGCCACCGTGGATGGCGGTGTCCGGGTCTTCCTCGGTGTAGAGGTGGTTGTGGTGCAGCCGGTGCGTGACGCGGTAGGTGCACATCGACAGGCCCACGGCCATGCCCATCAGCCGGCCCAGCCCGTCGTTGGCCCCGCGCGCGGCGAACAGGCGGTAGTGGGCGGCCTCGTGGATCAGGATGAAGACGGCGTGCTGCGCCACACCGAGCACCAGCACGCTCAGCAGCAGCCATGGGCTGGGCCAGGTGAGCAGCGCCAGCGCCACGGCCGCGGCGATCCAGCCCAGGGTCTGCGCGATCGCCAGCAGGGAGCGCGCCGTGGACAGTTGGGTCAGCGGTGCCAGCTCGGCCGTGCTGAGCAGGCGGCGCGCCTGCGCGTTGCGCGCGCCGGGTGCCCGCAGGTCCTGGCGGAACTCTTCACCTTGCTGCTGGCCCGGCGTGTCCACGCGCGACCCCGGCTGCTCAGACCAGCTTGACGAGCTGCTTGCCGAAGTTCTTGCCCTTGAGCAGGCCCATGAAGGCCTCGGGCGCGGCGGCCAGGCCCTGCGCCACGGTTTCGCGCGGGCGCAGCTTGCCGGTGCCCACCAGCGTGCCCAGCTCGGTCAGGGCCTCGGGCCAGACTTCCATGTGCTCGCTGACGATGAAGCCCTCGACCTTGAGGCGGTTCACCAGGATCAGCGCGGGGTTGGCCAGCGGCAGCGGCTGGCCGTCGTAGCCGGCGATCATGCCGCACACGGCGATGCGGCCGAAGGCGTTCATGCGCAGCAGCACCGCGTCGAGCACCATGCCGCCCACGTTCTCGAAGTAGCCGTCGATGCCGTTCGGGCAGGCCTCCTTGATGGCCTTGGACAGCGAGTGCGCATCCTTGTGCAGCTTGTAGTCGATGCAGGCATCAAAGCCCAGCTCCTCCACCGCGTACTTGCATTTGTCCGGGCCGCCGGCGATGCCCACCGCGCGGCAGCCGCGCGCCTTGGCCAAGGCACCGAAGGCGCTGCCCACCGCGCCCGTGGCGGCGCTGACCACCACGGTGTCACCCGCCTTGGGGTTGATGATCTTCACCAGGCCGTACCAGGCGGTCACGCCGGGCATGCCGACCGCGCCCAGGTAGTGCGAGAGCGGCACGTGGGTGGTGTCCACCTTGCGCAGCGCGCCGGGCTGGCCGGCGTCCACCACGCTGTATTCCTGCCAGCCGCCCATGCCCACGACCTTGTCGCCGGGCTGGAACTTGGGGTGCTTCGATTCGGCGACCTCGCCGACGGTGCCACCGATCATCACCTCGCCCAGCGGCTGCGACGCGGCGTAGCTCTTGCTGTCGTTCATGCGGCCGCGCATGTAGGGGTCCAGGCTCAGGAAGTGGTGGCGCACCAGCACCTGGCCGTCGGCCAGCGCGGGCGTCTGGGCGGTGACCAGCTTGAAGTTGGCCACGGTGGCTTCGCCTTGTGGGCGGTTGTCGAGAAGGATCTGCTGGTTGGCGGGCATGGTGTTTCTCCGGGTCAATAAAGTTACAAGGTGGCGCGCTGAGCGCGTGTGGACATGCGAGGCGGCGTCCAGAGAGACCGCGGAACTGGCTCCGCCAGGCCGCAGGTCTCGTCCCCCCGACGGGGGGAAGGCGCAAAGCGACGCAGGGGGGCTTTCATGTTTCAGTCGGTCTTGATGCGGTTGAGGGGCTGTGCGCTGCTGGCGCCCGTGGCCAGGCGCGGCATGAGCTTGAAGGTGCCGGTGGCGTGGGCGCAGAGTTTGTCGGCGGCGTCGAAGATGTGGCCTTCGGTGAAGACCATCGTGGCGGTGCGGTGCAGCGTGCGGCCCGTGGCCCGCAGCGGCCCCTTGGCGGCACGCATGAAGCTGGTCTTCATCTCGATGGTGACCGCGCCCATGTCGGGCTCGGTGGAGCGCGCGGCGTGGGCCATGACCACGTCGAGCAGCGTCATGCTGGCGCCGCCGTGCACCACGTCGAACGAGTTCATGTGGTCGGGCCCGGGGTCGAAGCGCAGTTCCGCCTCCCCGCCTTCGAACCGGTGCAGCTCGAAACCCAGGAGTTCGACGAAGGGAATGCGGACGGAAAAATCCATGGACGAATCAGCCTCCGGTGATCACGCTGACACCGCCGTCCACCGCCAGCCATTGGCCGGTGATGTGCTTGCCGGCGTCGGAGGCGTAGAGCACGGTCAGCCCCTTGAGGTCTTCGTCGTCGCCCAGGCGGCGCAGCGGCGCGTGCGAGGCGAGTTTTTCCTCGCCCATGGTCTTGAGCGTGCCCACGGTCATCTTGCTCGGGAAGAAGCCCGGGCAGATCGCGTTGACGGTGATGCCGTACTTGCCCCACTCGGCGGCCAGCGCGCGGGTGAAGTTGATCACCGCGCCCTTGGAGGTGTTGTAGGCGATGGTGTTCATGCCCGATGGGTTGCCGCCCAGGCCGGCGATGGACGCGGTGTTGATGATGCGGCCCGACTTGCGCGCGATCATGCTGCGCCGGGCGATCACCTGGCTCAGGATGAAGTAGCTGCGCACGTTGAGGTTCATCACCTTGTCCCAGGCCTCCACCGGGTGGTCTTCGGCCGGTGCGCCCCAGGCGGCGCCCGCGTTGTTCACCAGGATGTCGATGTCGCCCAGGCGCTGCAGGCTTTCGTCGGCCAGGCGGTGGATGTCTTCTTCCTTCGAGCAGTCGGCCGCGATCCAGCGCGCGTCGATGCCGGCGGCCTGCAGTTCGGCGGTGGCGCTCTCCAGGTCTTCGGCCTTGCGCGAACTCACCAGCACGCGCGCGCCGGCCTCACCCAGGGCGTGGGCCATCTGCAGGCCCAGGCCGCGCGAGCCACCGGTGATCAGGGCGGTCCTGCCCTTGAGGTCGAAGAGTTGGGGAATGGTTCGGGTCATGGGGTCTCCTGTGGTGTCTGTGAAGAATCAGGTCTCGTAGTCCATGCACTGGCGGTCTTGAACGACCAGCCGCATGAAGGGCTTGAGGGCGGTGTGCGAGGGATGGTTCTGGTACGCGGCGAGCGCGTCGCGGCCGGTGAAGCTGCTGTTGAGCACCAGATCGTAGGTGCATTCCAGGTCGGTCCCGGCAATGGCCACGTCGAAGCGCACGATGCCTGGCACCAGCTGGGCACAGGCATCGAGCAAGGCCTTGGCCTTGGCGATGTTGGCCTCGTGGCTGCTGCCGTCGGGCGTGGCCTTGATCTTCCACATGACGATGTGGTGCAGCATCAGAAGGCCTCCTCGGGCAGGGCCGCGCAGGTCTGGTCGCGCTGGCTCACCACCTGCAGCCACGCGCCGATCTTGGGCAGCTCGTAGTGGAAGAAGAAACGCATCGCCGCCAGGCGGCCGGTGCGGGCGTTCGAGTCCGGTGCGGTGTGCGCGGCCAGCGCCACGTCCAGCCAGACCCAGGCCAGCACCGTGTGGCCGAAGGCCTGCAGGTAGGGCACGGCGTTGGCCAGCGCATCGGTGGGTTCGCCGGTGGCCCAGGCGGCCTTGGTGGCGGCACCCACCTGCGCGAGCGCCTGGCCCAGCGCATTGGCATGGGCGGCCAGTTCGGGGATGTGGATGGCGCGCTGGATGGTGTCGTTGATGCGGGCGGCCAGCAGGCTCAGGCCCTTGCCACCTTCCATCAGCACCTTGCGGCCCAGCAGGTCCATGGCCTGGATGCCGTGCGTGCCCTCGTGGATCATGTTCAGGCGGTTGTCGCGCCAGTACTGCTCCACCGGGAAATCGCGCGTGTAACCGTAGCCGCCGTGGATCTGGATCGCCAGGCTGTTGGCCTCCAGGCACCACTCGCTGGGCCAGCTCTTGGCGATGGGCGTGAGCACCTCCAGCAGCAGGCGCGCATCGTCTGCCGTGGCGGCGTCGCCCGTGTGCTGCTCGTCCACCAGGCGCGCGCAGTACAGCTCCAGCGCGAGCGCGCCTTCGCAATACGCCTTCTGCGCCAGCAGCATGCGCTTGACGTCCGCGTGTTCGATGATGCGCACCGGCGGCTGCGCCGGGTCCTTGCCGGCCGGGCCCATGGGGCGGCCCTGGGGACGGTTCTTCGCGTAGTCCAGGCTGGCGTGGTAACCCGCCATGCCCAGCATGGTGGCGGCCATGCCCACGCCGATGCGGGCCTCGTTCATCATGTGGAACATGCAGTGCAGGCCCTTGCCCGCCTGCCCCACCAGGTAACCCACCGCGCCGGCTTCGCCCTGCACCGGGTACTTGCCCTCGCCGAAGTTCAGCAGCGTGTTGGTGGTGCCGCGCCAGCCGCACTTGTGGTTCAGGCCAGCGAGCGCCACGTCGTTGCGTTCGCCCGTCAGTTCCCCGGCGGTGTTCACCAGTTTCTTGGGCACGATGAAGAGCGAGATGCCGCGCGTGCCGGGCACCAGCTTGCCGCTCTCATCGGGAATCTTGGCCAGCACCAGGTGGACGATGTTCTCGGTCAGCTCGTGCTCGCCGGCCGAGATCCACATCTTGTTGCCTTTGAGGCGGTAGCGCGGCCCGAGCGGGTCGCTCTCGAAACCGGCGCCGTCGGGCACGGCGCGGGTCATCACGTCGCTCAGCGACGAGCCGGCCTGAGGTTCGGAGAGGCACATGGTGCCCGAGAACCGCCCCGAGAACTCGTTGAGCGCGAACACGGTCTTCTGCGCCTCGGTGCCGTGCGCCATGAGCAGGTTGGCGTTGCCGGTGGTCAACATGCCGCTGCCGATGCTCACCGAGGCCATGGCGAAGAAGGCGTTGGCGGCCGCCTCCACCGTGTAGGGCAACTGCATGCCCCCCACCTCGTAATCCTGCGCGGCGCTGAGCATGCCGCTCTCCGCATAGGCCTTCTGCGCATCGTGCGTGGCCTGCGGCAGGATCACCTTCTCGCCGTCGAAGTGCGGCTCCTGCGTGTCCACCACGCGGTTGAACGGCGCGTACTTCTCGCGCGCGATGCGCTCGCAGGTGTCGAGCACGGCGTCAAAGGTCTCGCGGCTGTGGTCGGCGAAGCGCTCGCGCCCGCTCAGCGCGGGTGCGTCGAGCCAGTCGTAGAGCAGGAAATCGACGGTGGGGCGCAGCGACATGGAACCCTCTTCCTTCAAAAAAAGACAATCCTCCCGCGCGAGGGGAAGCTTATCCAGAATGCCGTGGAACCGGCTTCGCCGGTCCACAGACATTGCCCCCCTCCGGGGGGTGACGCGAAGCGGCGCGGGGGGTGTTGTGCGACCGCGCAGCGCGCGGCGTCACAACACTTCAAACACCCCGGCCGCGCCCATGCCACCGCCGATGCACATCGTCACGCAGACGCGCTTGGCGCCACGGCGTTTGCCTTCGATCAGGGCATGGCCGGTCAGGCGCTGGCCCGACACGCCATAGGGGTGGCCCACGGCGATCGCGCCGCCGTTGACGTTGAGGCGATCGCCCGGAATGCCCAGCTTGTCGCGGCAGTAGATCACCTGCACCGCAAACGCTTCGTTGAGCTCCCACAGGTCGATGTCGTTCATCTTCAGGCCCAGGCGCGCGAGCACCTTGGGGATGGCGAACACCGGGCCGATGCCCATTTCATCGGGCTCGCAGCCGGCCACCGCGAAGCCGAGGAAACGGCCCAGGGGTTTCAGGCCACGCTTCTCGGCCAGGGTCTCGTTCATGACCACGCAGGCGCCGCCACCATCGCTGAACTGGCTGGCGTTGCCGGCGGAGACCAGGCCACCCGGGATCGCCGGGCGGATGCCGCTGATGCCCTCTTTCGTGGTGCCGGCGCGGATGCCCTCGTCGTTCTCCACCGTCACCTGCTTGGTGATCAGGCCCATGACCTTGTCGGCCACGCCGGCGGTCACGGTGATGGGGGCGATCTCGGTCTTGAAAAGGCCCGCTTCCAGCGCGGCCGTGGCCCGTTGCTGGCTGGCGGCACCGTACTCGTCCATGGCGTCGCGCGAGATGTTGTAGCGCTTGGCCACCTGCTCGGCGGTCTGCAGCATGTTCCAGTAGATCTCGGGCTTGTTCTTCACCAGCCAGGGATCGGCCAGCATGTGGGTGTTCATCTCCTGCTGCACGCAGGAAATGCTCTCCACGCCGCCGGCCACGTACACATCGCCTTCGTTGGCGATGATGCGCTGCGCGGCCATGGCGATGGTCTGCAGGCCGGACGAGCAGAAACGGTTGACGGTGACGCCCGAGGTGGTGATGGGCAGGCCGGCGCGCAGCGCGATCTGGCGCGCGATATTGGCGCCGGTGGCGCCTTCGGGGTTGGCGCAGCCCATGATGACGTCGTCCACTTCAGCGGCTTCGATGCCGGCGCGCTGCACGGCGTGCTGCACCGCGTGGCCGCCGAGCGTGGCGCCATGGGTCATGTTGAAAGCGCCCTTCCAGCTCTTGGCCAGGGGGGTGCGGGCGGTGGAAACGATGACGGCGTTGGTCATGATGAAAATTCTCCTGATTCGGTCGTGAGCGGGCTGGGGGTCAGTTGAAGGTCTTGCCTTCGGCGACCAGTCGGGCCAGCAGCGGCGCTGGCTCCCAGAATTTCGCGTCGTCCAGCGGGTTCTTCGCAAAGCGCTTCATGCTCTGCACCACGTTGAACAGGCCCACGGTGTCCGCGTAGATCATCGGACCGCCGCGGTGGATCGGGAAGCCGTAGCCGAAGATGTAGACCACGTCGATGTCGCTGGCCTTGTTGGCGATGCCCTCTTCCAGGATGTGCGCGGCCTCGTTCACCAGCGAATACACCAGGCGCTGCACGATTTCCTCGTCGGAAATCTTGCGCGGCGTGATGCCGAGCGACTTGCGATGGTCCTCGATCATCTTCACCACCTCGGCGTTCGGGATCGCGTCGCGCTTGCCCGGCACGTAGTCGTACCAGCCGGCGCCGGTCTTCTGGCCGAAACGGCCCTTCTCGCACAGCAGGTCGGCCGTCTTGCTGTACTTCATGTCCGGCTTTTCCTGGTAGCGGCGCTTGCGGATCGCCCAGCCGATGTCGTTGCCGGCCAGGTCGCCCATGCGGAACGGGCCCATCGCGAAACCGAACTTCTCGATCGCCTTGTCCACCTGCTCGGGCGTGCAGCCCTCGTCCAGCAGGAAGCCGCCCTGGCGGCCGTACTGCTCGATCATGCGGTTGCCGATGAAGCCGTCGCACACGCCGGAGACCACGGCCGTCTTCTTGATCTTCTTGGCCACGGCCATCACGGTGGCCATCACGTCCTTGGCGGTCTTCTCGCCGCGCACCACTTCCAGCAGTTTCATCACGTTGGCCGGGCTGAAGAAGTGCAGGCCCACCACGTCCTGCGGGCGCTGGGTGAAGTTGGCGATCTGGTTCACGTCCAGCGTGGAGGTGTTGGACGCCAGGATCGCGCCCGGCTTCATCACGCGGTCGAGTTCCTTGAAGACCTTTTCCTTCACGCCGATCTCTTCGAACACGGCCTCGATCACGAGGTCGGCCGAGCCGATGTCGTCGTAGCTCAGCGTGGTGCTCAGCAACGCCATGCGCTGCTCGTACTTGTCCTGCTTGAGCTTGCCCTTCTTCACCTGGGCTTCGTAGTTCTTGCGGATGGTCGCGATGCCGCGGTCCAGCGCCTCCTGCTTCATCTCCAGGATCTTCACCGGGATGCCGGCGTTGAGGAAGTTCATGGAGATGCCACCGCCCATGGTGCCGGCGCCGATGACGGCCACCGAGGCGATCTCGCGCTTGGGCGTGTCTTCCGGCACGTCGGGGATCTTGCTCGCGGCGCGTTCGGCCGTGAACAGGTGGCGCAGCGCGCGGCACTCGGGCGTCCACATCAGGTTGATGAAGATCTCGCGCTCGAAGACCATACCGTCGTCGAACTTCTTCTTGGTCGCGGCTTCCACCGCGTCCACGCACTTGGCGGGCGCCGGGAAATTCTTGGACATGCCCTTGACCATGTTGCGCGCGAACTGGAAGTACGCATCGCCCTTGGGGTGCTTGCACGGCAGGTCGCGCACGCGGGGCAGCGCGCTGCCGTCGGCGTGCTTCGCGACCATCTCGCGGGCCAGGGCCAGGGCCTCCTCAGCCAGGCTCTCGGGCGAGGCGGACAACTTGTTGAACAGCATCTGGCCGGGCACCTGGGCCAGCATCTCGCTCTTGACCGGCTCACCGCTCACGATCATGTTGAGCGCGGGCTCCACGCCCAGGGCGCGCGGCAGGCGCTGCGTGCCACCGGCACCGGGAATCAGGCCCAGTTTCACCTCGGGCAGCGCCACGTTGGTGCCGGGCGCGGCGATGCGGTAATGGCAGCCCAGGGCCAGCTCCAGGCCGCCGCCCATGGCCACGGAGTGGATCGCGGCGATGACCGGCTTGGACGCGTTTTCCACCGCCAGGATCACCGACAGCAGGTTCGGCTCGGCCAGCGCCTTGGGCGAACCGAACTCACGGATGTCCGCCCCACCCGAAAACGCCTTGCCGGCACCCGTCAGCACGATGGCCTTCACGGCCGCATCGGCCTCGGCCTTGGCCAGCCCGTCGGTGATGCCCTGGCGGGTGGACAGCCCCAGACCGTTGACCGGCGGGTTGTTCATGGTGATGACGGCCACATCGCCGTGGACCTGGTACTCAGCGGTCATGAAAAAGCTCCTTCGTTGTATGTCGGACAGTGCCTGAGGGCGTTGACTGTGACGCTCTTCGTCAAAAAGAACGATCGTTCGATTCTAGGAGGCGCCCAGGGTGTTGGGACAGGGGAGTTTGTCTCAAGAGGGACATGCGCGGTGACTCATTCTTGTGAACGACCGCCTCATTCCTTCCGCCCTCACTCCTGTACCTCAAAAGCCATTCTGGTGCCGCCGCAGCGCTTTGCCTCATACGGGCGTGTTCCACGGCATCCATTCAACGTCCATAGCAACCAAGAAGGAGCTCTCATGCACAACACCGAACAGTCCCACCATCTACTTCCCGTCCACCGTCAAGCACCCACTTGGCCATCCCACCTTCTCGCTAGGCCCGCCCTTCGTCAGGTCACGTCAATAGGAGATACCAATCCGTCACTACAGCTGAACACGCGCGTGCTGGGAACACCACAAGAGCGCGTAGCGATCACGGAATTGCGGCAATACGCACCTGCCGGCGTAGAAGACGACCTGGGTTTGCAGCTCAGTCCATTTGAGCGCGACAGAGACGAAATCGGTGTGGTGACTGCGATCTTCCGGGGCTCCCGCGCTATCGGAACCCTGCGATGCGTACCAAGTGGCCATGGCCTGACGGGGGGTGAGCGCCTGATGCAGCTCACTGGCGCAACGCTCCCGTTGCTAGAGCCAGGGAGCTGGGAAGTAGGACGCCTGATCGTGGATCCCCGAGAAAGAAGCTTTCAGACGCTGACGAGTTGCCTGAACTTGGCAATGGGTGAGCTGACACGTCGACACCCGGTGCGTCAGTTCTACGCGATCGCCTCGCCAGCGATGGCACGCCTATGGAGGCGGTTTGGGCTGCACGTCGTCATGCACATGCAAGGCAAGAGTGGAGAGCCCTTTGTATTGGTGCTGGGCCAGGCAGTTGATGTTGTACGGATCCTCCATTGACGAATACATAAAATTAAATCTATAGTTCCAGTTTTCTAGGATTAAACCTTTGCAATAAAACACCAAAGGTTTAAACAATTCATTCATCAATGGAACATACGGTGAAAACATGGGGAAACTAATGCGCGACCTTTTCGCACGATACGTACGCCACCACGAAGCCAACAGATCTCTCTTGGAATGGATCGGAGCCGTAGGCGCGGTTGCCTTCCCCCTGCTCTACCTCCTTCGCATGAACAGCAACTTCCCGGTGCTGTACGACGATATTGGATGGCGAATCGTGGCCACCGTCTTGTGCGCAGTACTTGCGCTGCGAAGGAGATGGCCGAGCGCAGCACAGCCCTACTACTTCGCCTACTCCTACTTCACCATTTTTTACTGTCTTGCGTTTCTGCTCCCGCTAACCATGCTGCACAACAAGGCGGCGACTCCGACAGTGGTGAACATGATATGGAGCGCGGCGTTGATCGTCTTGCTAACGGATTGGCGTAACACCATCATTGTGCTGAGCAGCGGATATGCACTTAGCGTGGCGGTTTTCTGGGCAACGGTATCAACCCCTCATCTACCCATCGATTTCATTCTCTGGTGGATACCCATGTGCGGAGTTTTGGTTGCTTGCGGCAGCATTTCCAAGTACGTGGAGAAGCGAGCAGAACTCGAACGCATGCGCCGCCTGTACGCCGGCCTCGCCGGCTCCGTCGCCCACGAAATGCGCACCCCCTTGGCCCAGATCCAGCACGTCTTTCGCTGCATCGAGGCCGAGGTCTCCCCCGACTCGGAGGCAGCACGCCTCGTCCGTCAGGGCCACTCCGCCATCCAGCGCGGCCTGCAGTCCATCACCATCACATTGCGGCAGGTCAGCCACCGCAAACCAGCGCCACTGGAGCTGCGGCCCTTGTCCGCGGAGCAGTGCGCTCGCAAGGCTTTGGACGAGTACGCCTACGACTCGCCCGAAGCCCGCGAATGCGTGCATCTGCGGGTCGAAGAAGACTTCCACTTCCAAGGCGATGCCACCACGTTCGAGCTGATGCTGTTCAACCTGTTGAAGAACGCGCTGTACTACCTGCCTGTGCGTCCCACCATGGAGATCGGCGTCACGGTGAAAACCACGCCGACCACCTGCATCGTGGTGCGTGACACCGGCCCAGGCATTCCGCCCGACGTGTTGAGCCGCCTCTTTCAGGAATTCCAGACCCATGGCAAGGCCGAGGGCACGGGCCTGGGGCTGGCCTTCTGCTACAGAACCATTCACGAGTGGGGCGGCGCCATTGCCTGCCGATCAGAGCACGGCCACTTCACCGAGTTCACGATCAACCTGCCATCCTGCCCCTCGCCGGCACCCGCACCCGCCCAAGCCGCACCCGCCATGCCGGAGCCGATGCCCTCGCTGAAGGGTCACACCGTCTTGATCGTCGATGACATTTGGTTCAACCGCAGCGTCGCGCGCACGGTGACCGCCAGCCTGGGCATGACCGTGCTGGAGGCCGAGCACGGCCAACAGGCGCTGGACATGCTGCAAGGTGGCGCCATGCCAGACATCGTGCTGATGGACATGAGCATGCCCGGGCTCGATGGCATGAGCACCACGCGCCGGCTGAGAGCCCTACCGGGTGCCGCCGGCCGCGTACCGGTGCTCGCACTCACGGCAGACGATTCGGCGGATGTGCTTGCAGAGGCCCGGGAAGCCGGCATGCAGGGCGTGCTGGGCAAGCCCATCGATGTCGATGCGCTGACGACCGCGCTCCGCACCTCGCTGAATCAGACCTCCAGCCACTCCTTGCGGGTGTAAGGATCGGCGCGCAGGCTCTCCGGCGTGCCCTGGAACACGATGCTGCCGTGCCCCATGACCAGCGCGCGGTCGGAAATCGCCATGGCGATGGTGAGCTTCTGCTCGATCAGCAGCACCGAGATCCCGCGCGACTTGAGCGTCTGCAGGTACTGGCCGACCAGCTCCACGATCTTGGGCGCCAGGCCCTCGGTGGGCTCGTCGATGATGATGAGGTCGGGGTCGCCCATGAGGGTGCGGCACAGGGTGAGCATCTGCTGCTCGCCGCCCGAGAGCACGCCCGCTTCGGTGTGCTGGCGCTCGCGCAGGCGCGGGAACATGCCGTACATGTCCTCGAAGCTCCAGCGCGAGCCCTTGCCGCTGCCCTTCTGCCCCAGCATCAGGTTCTGGTGCACGGTGAGCGTGGGGAAGATGTCGCGGTTCTCGGGCACGTAGCCCAGGCCCAGGTGGGCCACCTCATAGGCTTTCTTGCCCATGATCTGCTGGCCCTTCCAGTGGATGCTGCCCTGGCATTCCACCAGGCCCATGACGGCCTTGGCGGTGGTGGAGCGGCCCGAGCCGTTGCGGCCCAGCAGCGCGACGATCTCGCCGGGCTGCACGTCAAAGCTCACGCCGTGCAGGACGTGGCTCTTGCCGTAGTAGGCGTGGAGGTTTTCGATCTTGAGCATCAGTGCGCCGCTCCCTGTGCGTCTGCCACGTGCGAGCCCAGGTAGGCCTCCTGCACGCGCTGGTTGGCCCGGACGGCGGCGGGCGTGTCGAAGGCCAGCACCTCGCCGTAGACGACCACGGCGATGCGGTCGGCCAGGCCGAACACCACGCCCATGTCGTGCTCCACCGTGAGCAGGGTCTTGCCCACGGTCACTTCCTTGATGAGGCTGATGAAGCGGCTGGTTTCGCTCTTGCTCATGCCGGCGGTGGGCTCGTCGAGCAGGATCACGTTGGCACCGCCAGCGATGGTGATGCCGATCTCCAGCGCGCGCTGTTCGGCGTAGGTGAGGTTCATGGCCAGTGTGTCGCGCTTGCGGTCGAGCTTGATCATTTCCATGAGCTGCTCGGCGCGCTCGTTGGCGTCGTCCAGATCGGCCAGGAACTTGAGGAAGGTGTACTTGTAGCCCAGGCTCCAGAGCACCCCGCAGCGCAGGTTCTCGAACACGCTGAGCTTGGGAAAGATGTTGGTGATCTGGAAGCTGCGCGAGAGGCCGGCGCGGTTGATCTCGAACGGTTTCTTGCCGTCGATGCGCTGGCCGTTGAGCAGCACCTCGCCGCTGCTGGGCGCGAAGCGCCCGCTGATGAGGTTGAACAGCGTGGACTTGCCCGCGCCGTTGGGGCCGATGATGCCGACGCGTTCGCCGGCCTTCACGGCCAGGTTCACGCCCCGGATGATTTCGGTCTTGCCGAAGCTCTTGCGCAGGTCCTTGAGTTCCAGCGCATAGGTCGATGATGGTGCATTCATGCTCACAGCGCCTCCCTCCGCTTGATTTCCTTTTCGATGTATTCCTGGATCTCGCCCCACTGGCGCAGGAACGTGCGGCGCGTGAGCTCGAACAGGCCCAGGCCGGTGACCATGACCAGGGCCGCACCGAACCAGCTGTTGACGCCGTGGGCGTCCAGCGGCACGCCGAGGAAGCGCAGTTCGGAACCCAGCGTGGTGTTGAGCTGCAGGTGGTAGACCATCTCGATCATGGCTGCCGCACCCACCAGCATCACCAGGGCGGTGCCGGCCAGCGCGAGGTAGCTCACCCAGAGTTCGCGCAGGCGCCCGAAGGCCGCCACGCGCAGGTTCATCATGATCAGGCTGGCGATGCCGCCGGGGGCGTAGATCACCATGAACAGGAAGATCAGGCCCAGGTAGAGCAGCCAGGCCTTGGTGAACTCCGAGAGCAGCACGAAGGCCAGCACCATGAGGATGCCGCCGATGATGGGCCCGAAGAAGAAGGTGGCGCCCCCCAGGAAGGTGAACAGCAGGTAGGCACCCGAACGCGCCGCACCCACCACCTCCGCGGTGACGATCTCGAAGTTCAGCGCGCCCAGGCCGCCCGAGATGCCGGCAAAGAAGCCCGCGATGATGAAGGCGATGTAGCGCACCCGCTGGGTGTCGTAGCCCACGAACTCCACGCGTTCGGGGTTGTCGCGCACGGCATTGAGCATGCGGCCCAGTGGCGTGCGGGTGAAGGCGAACATGAGCCCGACCGAGATGAAGGTGTAAATGGCGATCAGGTAGTACACCTGCACCTGCGGCCCGAACGTGATGCCCATGAAGGGCTTGCCGGCCATGCGGTCGCCCGAGACGCCGCCTTCGCCGCCGAAGAATTCGGGGATCATCAGCGAGAGCGCGAACACGAGCTCGCCCAGGCCCAGGGTGATCATGGCGAAGGTGGTGCCCGACTTGCGGGTGGTCACGTAGCCGAACAGCACCGCGAAGCCCACACCGGCCAGACCGCCCACGATGGGGATCAGCGACACCGGCAAGGGGAGCGAGCCGGCGGTCACGCTGTTGAGCGCGTGGATCGCCAGGAAGGAGCCCAGGCCGGTGTAGACCGCATGCCCGAAGCTGAGCATGCCGCCCTGCCCCAGCAGGATGTTGTAGGACAGGCAGGCGATGATGGCGATGCCCATCTGCGAGAGCACCGTCATGGCCAGGCCGCTGGTGAAGATCTTCGGCGCCACGATGAGCAGCAGCGCGAAAAGGCCCCAGGTCAGCCAGCGCCCGACGTTGAGCGGTTTGAATTCGTAGAACTTGGTCGTCATCGCTCAGCCCTCCCGCTTGCCGAGCAGGCCACGCGGCCGGAAGATCAGGATCAGCACCAGGAACAGGTACGGCAGGATGGGCGCGACCTGGGACAGCGTGAGCTTGATGTACGAGTTGTTGGCCACCGCCTCGGGCAGCGGCAGGCCGATCTGCTGGGCCAGCGTGGCCAGCGAGTACTCGAAGGCCACGGCGAAGGTCTGGATCACGCCGATGAGGATGGAGGCGACGAAGGCGCCCGAGAGCGAGCCCATGCCGCCGACCACCACCACCACGAAGATCACCGAGCCCACCGTGGCGGCCATGGCCGGCTCGGTGAGGAAGGTGCTGCCGCCGATGACGCCGGCCAGGCCAGCCAGCGCGGAGCCCGCACCGAACACCAGCATGAACACGCGCGGCACGTTGTGGCCGAGCGATTCGACGGCTTCAGGGTGCGTGAGCGCGGCCTGGATCACCAGGCCGATGCGGGTGCGGGTGAGCAACAGCCAGACCGAGGCCAGCATCACCACCGCCACCAGCATCATGAAACCGCGCGTGGCCGGGAACGGCGAGCAGACGACGCGGATGGCCGCGTCGGCGGCGCTGCACAGCTCGGGCGGCGCGGCGCCCCAGACCATGCGCAGGCCTTCGACGGAGTTGTTGATCAGGGTGAAGACCGGACCGCGAAGCTCTTCCGGCGGGCGGAACTCGACCGCGATGCGGCCCCAGACGAGCTGCACCAGCTCGACGATGACGTAGGACAGGCCGAAGGTCACCAGCAGTTCAGGCACGTGGCCGTACTTGTGCACCTTGCGCAGGCACTGGCGTTCGAACGCCGCGCCCAGCAGGCCCACCACGATGGGCGCGATCAGCAGCGCGGGCCAGAAGCCCACGAACTGCGCCACCGTGTAACCCACGTAGGCCCCCAGCATGTAGAAACTGGCGTGCGCGAAGTTGAGCACGCCCATCATGCTGAAAATCAGCGTGAGACCCGAACTCAGCATGAACAGCAGGAGCCCGTAGCTCAGCCCGTTCAGCATCGAGATGATGAAAAACTCCATTCCCTCAAACCTTCCTCATCGTTGAAAGTGAAAGAGCCCGAAACGGCAACCCGCTCGGGCTCTTTCGGCGCTCGACTCCCCCTCAAGAGACACCGCGGAACCGGCTCTGCCGGGCCGCCAGTGTCGCCCCCTCGAGGGGGTCGCGCGAAGCGCGGCGGGGGTGCTTCCTCAGCCCGGTCGCTTCATCTGGCAGCTCGTCGGCGTGCTCGACACGTAGTTCGGGTACTCCGCCACCGGCGCCAGCGTCATGCCGGTCTTCTCGGGGCTGTAGGGGTACTTGGCGTCGGCTTTCTGCCAGACCGACATGTACAGCGGCTGCTGCAGCTGGTGGTCGTTCTTGCGCATCTGCACCTCGCCGTTGAAGCTCTTGACGGTGAGGCCTTCCATGGCGGCGGCCACCTTCACGGGGTCGGTGGACTTGGCCTTGGCCATGGCCGCGCCGAGGAACTCGAAGATGCGGATGGTGGAACCGGTGTAGAAGTCGTCGTTGTACTTCTGGTTGAATTCCTTCATCCACTTGTCCATCTGCCCACCCATGTTGTAGTGGTTGTAGGCGATCTGGTAGACGCGGCCGGCGCCGTTGGTGCCCAGCGCGGTGGGCGTGCCGGTGACGCCGGCGTAGTAGGTGAAGAACTTGCCCGTGTAGCCGTTTTCGTTGGCGGCCTTGACCAGCAGCGAGAGGTCGGAACCCCAGTTGCCGGTGATCACGGTGTCGGCGCCCGAGGCCTTGATCTTGGCGATGTAGGGAGCGAAGTCGCGCGTCTGGGCCAGGGGGTGAAGGTCTTCACCCACCACCTGAATGTCCGGGCGCTTGCGCGCGAGGGCTTCCTTGCCGAACTTCACGACCTGGTGGCCGTGCGAGTAGTTCTGGTTCAGGAAGTACACCTTCTTGATGTCGGGCTGCTTGGCCATGAAGCTGGCCATGGCTTCCATCTTCATCGAGGTGTCGGCATCGAAGCGGAAGTGCCAATAGCTGCACTTGCTGTTGGTCAGGTCCGGGTCCACGGCGGAGTCGTTGAGGTACAGAACCTCCTTGCCGGGGTTGCGGGCGTTGTGCTTCTCGACCGCGTCGGCCAGCGCCAGCGCGACGGAGGAGCCATTGCCCTGGATGATGTAGCGCGCGCCCTGGTCGATCGCGGCCTTGAGCGCGTTCAGGCTTTCGGCCGGGCTCAGCTTGTTGTCGATCGGGGTGACTTCGAATTTCACGCCAGCCGGGTTGCCCTTGCCGCTGAACTTCTCGGCGAAGAACTGGTAGCCCTTGATCTGGCTCACACCGACCGGGCCGAGCAGGCCGGTCAGGGGGTCGATCCGGATCATCTTGACGGTTTCACCCGCCTGGGCAAACGATGCACCGGCGGCCACCAGCATGGCGGCGCCCGCAACGATCTTCACGGTCAGTTTCATACCTATGTCTCCTTGTTGACGAATCGAACAGGCGCAGCGTAAGGGCTTCTGGTGCGGTGCAGCGTAGGGGATTGCCCGGGCTTCTATCGCGCAGGCGACAAGACGCCACGCGATGGTGCACCCGGGCCCCGTTCACGCCCCCGGCAACACGTAGTCCTTGAGCTGCTCGCGCAGGGTCATCTTCTGCATCTTCCCGGTGGCGCCGAGCGGGATCGCGTCGACGAACACCACGTCGTCCGGGATCTGCCACTTGGCGATCTTGCCTTCGTAGAAGGCCAGCAGCTCCTCGCGCGTGAGATCGGTGCCGGGCTTCTTCACCACCACCACGATGGGACGCTCGTCCCACTTGGGATGCTTCATGCCGACGCAGGCGGCCATGGCCACGGCGGGGTGCGCCATGGCGATGTTTTCCACGTCGATCGAGCTGATCCACTCGCCGCCGGACTTGATCACGTCCTTGCTGCGGTCGGTGATCTGCATGAAGCCGTCGGCGTCGATGGTGGCCACGTCGCCAGTGGGGAACCAGCCGTGCCCCCGCGCGTCGTAGCGCAGCGGGTCGCCGCCCTCGCCCTTGAAGTAGCTCGCGATGATCCAGGGGCCGCGCACCAGCAGGTCGCCGTAGGTCTTGCCGTCCCAGGGCAGTTCTTCGCCGACCTCGTTGACGATCTTCATGTCGGCGCCGAAGATGGCACGGCCCTGCTTGAGGCGGACTTTGAGCTGCTCGGCGGGCGAGAGTTCCAGCTGCGCGTTCTTCAGCGTGCAGACCGTGCCCAGCGGCGACATCTCGGTCATGCCCCAGGCGTGCAGCACTTCCACGCCGTACACGTCGTTGAACGCGCTGATCATGGCCGGCGGGCAGGCCGAACCGCCGATGACGGTGCGCTTGAGCGTGCTGAACTTCAGGTGGTTGGCCTGCAGGTGGCTCAGCAGCATCTGCCAGACGGTGGGCACGCCAGCGGCCATGGTCACCTTCTCGGCTTCAATGAGTTCGTAGACCGACTTGCCGTCCAGCGCCGCACCGGGGAACACCAGCTTGCAGCCGATGGCCGCGGCCGCGTACGGCAGGCCCCAGGCATTGACGTGGAACATGGGCACCACGGGCAGCACGCTGTCGCGCGCCGAGAGGCACATGGCGTCGGGCAGCGCCGCACCAAACGCATGCAGGATGGTGGAGCGGTGCGAGTACAGCGCGGCCTTGGGGTTGCCGGTGGTGCCGCTCGTGTAGCACATGCTCGAGGCCGAGTTCTCGTCGAAGCTCGGCCAGGCGTAGGTGTCGGGCTCCTTGCCCATCCAGGCCTCATAGCTCTGCAGACCGGGAATGCCGCTGTCGGCCGGCAGCTTGTCGGCGTCGCACAGGGCGATCCAGTGTTTCACCGTCGGGCACTTGGCGGCCACCGCCTTGACCAGCGGCAGGAAGGTCATGTCGAAACAGACGGCCTTGTCTTCCGCGTGGTTGACGATCCAGACCAATTGCTCGGGGTGCAGGCGCGGGTTGAGGGTGTGCAGCACGCGGCCAGTGCCGCTCACGCCGAAATACAGTTCCAGATGGCGGTAACCGTTCCAGGCCAGCGTGGCCACGCGGTCGCCCTGGGCCAGGCCCAGGCCGTCGAGCGCGTTGGCCACCTGGCGCGAGCGGCTTGCGATCTGGCCCCAGGTGCTGCGGTGGATATCGCCTTCCACACGGCGGGACACGATTTCGCCACTTGCATGATGCCGCTCGGCATGCACGATCAGCGAGGAAATCAAAAGGGGTTGGCTCTGCATCTGGCCCAGCATGGGGAGTCTCCTGTCGATGAGGGGGTTGGTATCGGCGCCCATCGTAGCGGGTTGCCCCGCACGGCTGCCCCTGGGATATCCAGGGGGGACGCCCTCGGTGTCCATTGCGGGACACGGCACCTCGGCCTTCATCAACATGGTGTTGCGTCGAATGGGGTGAATCAAGGCACGGCGGTGATCTGAGCCGCCGTGAGCGAAGCGTTGAACCGCACCTGACCTGGCCACGCGGGCCAGGTGGCCCCCAGCGTGGCGTGGTTGGGGTTGCCGGTGCGGGCGAACTGCCCCACGCTGGCCATCATGTGGCCCGACAGCGCCAGGCGCCCTGCCCGGTTGGCGTTGCCGCCGATGGCGTTGGCGAACAGCGAGGGGCCGAAGTTGCCGAACACGAACGGCAGGTCGAAGGCGTGCGCGGCGCCGTACACCGTGTTCCATGGCGCGGGTTGCTGCGCCCAGTCGAACTGGTAGTGCCAGATGTCGGCCTGCTGCGTGCGCAGCGTGTTGAGCACGTTGTCGCGGCCAGCGCCGAAGGAGGCGGCGGTGAGCTGCGCGGCGCGCGCCGTCCAGCCGGTCACCGCCGTGTTGGACGGCAGGTAGGCGGCGTTCAGGATGTCGCCCTCCGTGAGCAGCGTGGGGCCGTCCGGCGCGAAGTTGAACAGCATGTCGAACAGCTGGGCATCGGTCACGATGAAACCGGCGGGCCCACCCAGCAGGGTGAGGAAGCTGGGGAACAGCTTGCCCTCTTCCGCCGTGGTGCCGGCCAGCACCGGCAACTTGTTGTAGGTGCCGGCCGCGAACGCGGCAATCGGGTCCAGCGGCAGCACCGTGCCGTCCGGGATCGGGCCCGAGCCCGTGAGGCCGTTGGCCAACAGGGTGGTGAGCACGGCCGCGCCGGTCTTGCCGCGCAGGTAGTCCGCCACCTGCGGCGCCGACTGCGTGGCGATGTAGGCCTGCGCCGTTGGCAGGTCGACGGCCAGGCCATCGGCGATCACCAGCCGCGCCAGCAGCGTGTTGGCCTGCGTCAGCGAGGTGGACGCCGGGTTTAGCGAGGGGATGGTGCCCGGCGGCAGGTTGCTCGCCAGCGAAATCCCACCCGAGATCGGCACCGCCTTGTGGAACAGGCCGGCCCCCAGCGGCGAGGCCACCAGCGACCAGACGTTGGTCGCGCCCGCCGACTGACCCATCAGCGTCACGTTGGCCGCGTTGCCACCGAAGGCGGCGGCGTTCTGCTGCACGAACTTGAGGCCTTGCACGATGTCGAGCAGCGCGAAGTTGCCCGAATCCTCCGCGCTGTCGAGCCCGGTCTTGAGCTGTGGCAGGTTCATGAAGCCCAGCACGCCCAGGCGGTAGTTGAGCGTGACCACCACCGCGTTGGCGCTGCGCGCCAGGGCCGCGCCGTCGTAGATCGGGTCGGCGGTATAGCCGGTGATGTTGCTGCCGCCGTGCACGAACACGATCACGGGCAGCCCGGTGGCGGCGCTGGCCGGCCGCCACACGTTGAGGAACAGGCAGTCCTCGCTGCCCACCGGCGTGTTCAGCGTCGCGCCGATCGTGGCGTCGAAACGGTTGTTGGCGCCTGGCCCGTAGAGGCGTCCGTTCTGCAGGCAGGCCGCGCCGAACTGGGTGGTGTCGCGCGTGCCGCTCCAGGCCGCCACCGCTGCGGGCGCCTTCCAGCGCCGAGCGCCCACCGGCGGCTGCGCGAAGGGGATGCCCTTCCAGGCATAGGTGCCATTGATGGCCGCGTCGTTGCGGCCCTTGATCGTGCCCTGGACGATCTGCCGCACCTCCGGCCCCGGGACGGACGGCGTCTCGTCGGACCCGCCGCCGCAGGCCATCAAACTCAGGCAGGCTGCGCCCGCCACCCACCACCGTGTGTTGCTGCCCATGTCTTGTCTCCTGTGATTCTTTGAAGCGATAACCCGCTTGCGCCAGCGCCTGAAATCCTTTTGAATTCCAGCTTCCCGCCGATGCCCACCGTCCTCGGAAATTCTAGGAACGGGTGCCCGATGCGCCGCTATCGCAACACGACCAATCGAGTGACTTCACGACGCCACCACCCCAGCCGAAGAAGCAGCTCCGCCCTCTGGGTCAGATGCCTCGCCGACATGTTCGCCTCCCGGGGCCTGGACGCGCCGCGCCTGCTGGCCGGCGCGCGCATCGATGACGCCCTGTTGCAGGACCCGGACGGTCGGGTGGAAGTCGATGACATCACGCGCCTGTGGGAATTGGCGGTGGCCTGGTCGGGCAACCCGGCCCTGGGCATGGACCGCGAGCTGCCGGCGCGGCATGTCAACTTCGACATGGTGGGTTACGTGATGCTGGCCAGCCCGACCCTCAAGGCCGGGCTGATGAACCTCTCGCGCTACTACGCCGTGATCTCGGACGCAATCACGCTCGACCTCGAACCCGACGGCAGCAACCAGTGGATGGTGCTGGGCCTGATCGGCAACACCCGGCCGCTGCCGCGCCAGCGGCTGGAATACAGCCTGCTGACCGTGGCCACGCTGTGCCGCTGGATCACGCGGCGCGACGTGCAGCCCCAGGCGGTGGAGTTCGTCGACCCCGAGCCGGCGGATGCCCGCCCCTACGTGGCCGCGTTCGGCTGCCCGGTGCGCTTCGGCCAGCCGCGCAACCGGCTGCTGCTGACCAACCGGGACCTGGAGATGCCGCTGCTCTCCAGCGACCCGGTGCTGTTCGACATGCACCAGCGCGTGATCGAATCGCGCCTGGTGCGGCTGGGCCATGCCAGCACCGGCCAGCGCGTGACCGAGGAAATCATCCACCGCCTGCACCTGGGCGAGCCGCGCCGCGAAGACATCGCCAGCAGCCTGGCCATGGCCGACCGCACCCTGCAGCGCCGCCTGCGCGAGGAAGACACCAACTTCCAGCAGTTGCTCGACGACGCCCGGCGCGACCTGGCGCAGAAATACCTGGCCGAAGACCGCTACACCCTGGCCCAGGTGGCCGACCTGCTGGGCTTTGCCGACCAGAGCAACTTCTTCCGCGCCAACAAACGCTGGTTCGGCGTGTCACCGGGCCAGTACCGCGCGCGGCTGGCCGAGGCCGAGCCGCTGGCCTGAACCAATGGATCTCTGCCCAACCGGCCTGATCAGAGGTGTCGAACCGCCGCCTGATTCAGCAGCTGGCCGGTCAGGAACAGGCTTGTGGTGGCCACTTGCCGGGCAAGTTCCTGCTCCCGGGAACTGATCGCAAATCGCTCCAGGGCTTGTTCCACCTGGAAGGCCTGCATCAGGTCGGCCTGCGCATGTTTGCTGAAAAACGTGACGTCCTGATGCGCAAGGTTCAGATCGTCACTGATCTTGGCGATCAGTTCCTTGACGTGATCGTGAGACCGCTCAGCCCAGAAGCTGTACCCCAAGCGAGCCACCGCGCCGTAACGCAACCCCACATAGTAGAGATAGCCGATCAGCGCTTCGGTGGCTGGCAACGGCGGGCGATTCAAGTCGGTCTCGTCGTAAATGCCAATGCTCTTCAGGTCGTGTACCACCATGCGCTCGTGGCCGAGTTCTTCCGCTGCCTGACGGTAGAAGAACTTCAGCAAGGCCTCAGGTGCCGGCACAAAGGTGGCGACAGCCTGGTTCATCGCGTTGTGCCGCGAGTGATGCCACATCTGAAGCATCAGGTCCCGATAGAACCCGAGGGTGACCGGACGTTCCATCACCCGGCACCAGAACACACCCTGCTTGATCTCGCCCCACTGTGCGTCTACCGAGGTGCGCATGTTTTCGATGAAAGTGCTGCCCATCTCTGCCTCCTCTTTTGCGACCTCTCGTGAAGACCGCTTTTGGATTATTTACCAAATGACACGTTGGTTTGTTAGTAGTAATTGTGGATTGCTTTTTTCAACCGCATGCGGTTGAAAGCAACCTGCATTGACCCTGCACCCGGCCATGTCGCCCCCGATAGGGACAATGGCAGGCATGAACCGACCCGTCGACATGGCCGCCAGCCTGGATCTGGGCCTGGCCTGGCACAACCGTTTCGCCAGCCTGGGCGAGGCCTTCTACACCCTCAGAGCCCCCACCCCCCTGCCCTCGCCCCACTGGGTGGGCACCAGCCCGACCGTGGCCGATCTGCTGGGTCTGGACCGGGCCTGGCTGTCCTCGCCCGCCGCGCTGGATGCCTTCACCGGCAACCTGCCCATTGCCGGCACGCAGCCGCTGGCCAGCGTGTACAGCGGCCACCAGTTCGGCCAATGGGCCGGCCAGCTGGGCGACGGCCGCGCCATCCTGCTCGGCGAGGTGGACACGCCCTCGGGCCCGCAGGAGGTGCAGCTCAAGGGCGCCGGCCTCACACCGTATTCGCGCATGGGCGACGGCCGCGCGGTGCTGCGCAGTTCGATCCGCGAGTTCCTCTGCAGCGAGGCCATGCACGCCCTGGGCATTCCCACCAGCCGCGCGCTGTGCGTCACCGGCTCGCCCGCGCCGGTGCGCCGCGAGGAGATCGAGACCGCCGCCGTGGTCACGCGCGTGGCGCCCAGCTTCATCCGCTTCGGCCACTTCGAGCATTTTTCGCACCACGGCCTGCACGGTGAACTGCGCCAGCTGGCCGACTTCGTGATCGACCGCTTCTACCCCGCCTGCCGCGAAGCACCGGGCAGCCCCTACGCGGCCCTGCTGGAGGCCGTGAGCGCGCGCACCGCCGAGATGGTGGCGCAGTGGCAGGCCGTGGGCTTCTGCCACGGGGTGATGAACACCGACAACATGAGCATCCTGGGCCTGACCATCGACTACGGCCCGTTCCAGTTTCTCGACGCCTTCAACCCCGGCCACATCTGCAACCACTCGGACACCGGCGGGCGCTACGCCTACAACCGCCAGCCCAACATCGCCTACTGGAACCTGTTCGCGCTGGGCCAGGCGCTGCTGCCGCTGATGGACGACCAGCAGCAGGCGCTGGACGCGCTGGAACCCTACAAGGCGCTGATGCCGGCCGCGCTGCAGCGCCGCATGAACGCCAAGCTGGGCCTGGGCCGCACGGAAGACGGCGACGCCGAACTCACCGAATCGCTGATGAAGCTGATGGCGGCCGACGCGGTGGACTTCACCATCTTCTGGCGCCGCCTGAGCCACGCCGTGGCCGGCCCGATCGATGCCGTGCGCGACCTGTTCCTGCAACGCGAAGCCTTCGATGCGTGGGCCCAGCGCTGGCGCGAGCGCCTTCAGGCCGAGCCCGGCTTCGATGCCGCTGCCACGCAGAGCCGCATGCTGCGCACCAACCCGCAGGTGGTGCTGCGCAACCATTTGGGGGAGATCGCCATCCAGCGCGCCAAACAGGGCGACTTCAGCGAGGTCGCGCGGTTGCAAAACGCGCTCGAACACCCATTTGAAGAACTTCCCGGCCAGCAAGACCTGGCCGCTTTCCCGCCCGATTGGGCCAGCCAGATCGAAATCAGCTGCTCGTCCTAGGAGACCCGATGACCTTTCCCATCCAGAAAACCGAAGCCGAATGGCGCGAAGTGCTGGCCGCCAAAGGCGCCGAGCCACGGGCCTTCGACGTGACCCGCCACGCCCACACCGAACGCCCCTACACCGGCAAGTTCGAGCAGGTCTGGGCCGACGGCAGCTACCACTGCATCTGCTGTGGCAACAAGCTGTTCGACGCCGACACCAAGTTCGACGCGGGCTGCGGCTGGCCCAGCTTCTCGCTGGCCGTGCCGGGCGCCATCACCGAGATCACCGACCGCAGCCACGGCATGGTGCGCGTGGAAACCGTCTGCAGCCAGTGCGGCGCACACCTGGGCCACGTGTTCGAGGACGGCCCCGCCCCCACCGGCCTGCGCTACTGCATGAACTCCGCTTCGCTGGAACACCAACCCAAGAAGGACACGCCATGAAAGCCCAGAACGTTCTCGACACCATCGGCCGTACCCCACACATCCGCGTGCAGCGCCTGTTCGGCGACGCGAGCCAGCAGGTGTGGATCAAGTCCGAGCGCAGCAACCCGGGCGGCTCCATCAAGGACCGCATCGCCCTGTCCATGGTGGAAGACGCCGAGCGCTCGGGCGCGCTGCAGCCCGGCGGCACCATCGTCGAACCCACCTCGGGCAACACCGGCATCGGCCTGGCCATGGTGGCCGCCGTCAAGGGCTACAAGCTGATCCTGGTGATGCCCGACAGCATGTCGGTCGAGCGCCGCCGCCTGATGCTGGCCTACGGCGCCACCTTCGACCTGACCCCGCGCGAGAAGGGCATGAAGGGCTCGATCGCGCGCGCCGAGGAAATCGTGGCCGCCACCCCCGGTGCGTGGATGCCGCAGCAGTTCAACAACCCGGCCAACGTGGACGTGCACGTGCGCACCACGGCCGAGGAGATCGCGGCCGACTTCCCCGACGGCATCGACGTGCTCATCACCGGCGTGGGCACGGGCGGCCACATCACGGGCGTGGCGCGCGTGCTCAAGGCGCGCTGGCCGAAACTGAAGGTGTTCGCTGTGGAGCCTTCGGCCTCGCCTGTCATCTCCGGTGGCAATCCCTCGCCCCACCCGATCCAGGGCATCGGCGCGGGCTTCATCCCGAACAACCTCGACACCAGCCTGCTCGACGGCGTGATCCAGGTCGACGCCGAACCCGCGCGCGAAATGGCGCGCCGCAGCGCGCGCGAAGAAGGCATCCTGGTCGGCATTTCCTCGGGTGCCACCTTGGCCGCCATCGCGCAGAAGCTGCCCGAGCTGCCGGCCAAGGCCGTGGTGCTCGGTTTCAACTACGACACCGGCGAGCGGTATCTCTCCATCGAAGGCTTCCTCCCGGCATGAAAAACCTCTCCGACATCCGCCTGTCCATGCTCGACCTGGTGGCCGTGCGCGAGGGCGGCACCGTGGCCGACGCGCTGGCGGTCGCCCTGCGCACCGCGCAGCACGCCGAGTCGCTCGGTTTCACGCGCTACTGGCTGGCCGAGCACCACAACATGAGCGGCATCGCCAGCTCGGCCACCGCCGTACTCATCGGCCACATCGCGGGCGGCACGAAGCGCATGCGCATCGGCTCGGGCGGCGTCATGCTGCCCAACCACGCGCCGCTGGTGGTGGCCGAGGCCTTCGGCACCCTGGCCGAGCTCTACCCCGGCCGCATCGACCTCGGCCTGGGCCGCGCGCCCGGCACCGACCCGCACACCATGCGCGCGCTGCGGCGCGACCGCGTGGAGACCGAGGCGGACTTCCCGCGCGACGTGGCCGAACTGCAGCACCTGCTGGGCCCGGCCTCGCCCGGCCAGCGGCTGATCGCCAACCCCGGCGCGGGCACCAACGTGCCGATCTGGCTGCTGGGTTCGAGCCTGTTTTCCGCGCAGCTGGCGGCCGAGCGCGGCCTGCCTTATGCGTTTGCCTCGCACTTCGCGCCGCGCCTGCTGCTGCAGGCGCTGGATGTCTACCGCACGCGCTTCCAGCCCTCGCCCACGCTGGCCGAGCCTTACGCCGTCGTGGGCGTGCCGCTGGTGGCCGCGCCCACCGACGAAGAGGCCGAGTACCTCGCGAGCAGCACCTACCAGCGCGTGCTCGGCATCCTCACCGGCAAGCGCGGCCAGCTGCCGCCACCGGTGAAGGGCTTCATGCAAGGCCTGCACGCGCAGGAGCAGGCGGCGATCGCCGATTTCCTCGCCGCTGCCGTGATCGGCGGGCCGGAGACGGTGCGCGCGGGCCTGCAGTCGCTGGCCCAGGTGACGCAGGCCGACGAGTTCATGATCGTGAGCGACCTGTTCGACCCCGCGCTGCGCCTGCGCTCGCTGAGCATCGCCGCTGAGGCGATGGCCACGCAGCCCGCCGCGCAGGCGGCCTGAAGATCAGACCCCGCCGCGCACCAGTTGCATCACCTGGCCGGCATCGAGCGTGGCGGCCTTCTGCTGGATCTGCGGCAGGTACTGCGCCTGCATCTGCTTGGCCGGGCCGAGCAGGTCCTGGAAGCTCTGCTTGAGCAGGTCGGTGCTCATCACACGGCCACCGGCGTAGTAGCGCTTGGCCACCTGGCCCAGCGCGTAGGTGGTGGCGAAGGAAAACGCCATGCCGGTGGCGGCGCCGCCCAGGCGGCCCACGGTGCGCCCGGCCGCCTTGCCGAGCAGGCCGCCGAGCAGCTTGCGGCCGAATTGCTCCAGGTACTGCGAGGTCAGGCCCACGCCCACCGCCGCGATGAACTCGCGGATGTGGCCCTGGTCCAGCTCCACCCCATGCGCCTTGCCGATGGCGTAGACCATCTTCACCTGCAGCGGGATGATGGCCATCGAGGCCCAGGACTGCGGCAGCAACTCCAGCGCACCGTTGAGCAGCGCGTAGTTCAAGATCGATTTGTCGAGGTCCACGCCGGGCGCCACGCTGGCGGCGACCACCGGGGGTGCCACGGGCGCGGCCACCGGCACCGCCTTCTCTGCCGCGTCCACGACGGCATCGGCCTCGCGCTCGAAGGCGGCGGCCTCGCCCGCGTCCAACTTCAGGCGGGCCTTGAGATCGGCCAGAAAAGCGGCTTCGGCCGGGCTTTGCCGTCCGTCGGCATCGCACACGCAGACCGCCATTTCATAGGCGAGCTGCCGTTGCCCGGCATCCTGCAGGCCGGCCACGGCATCGGCGAGCGACACGCGCTTGAGCAGCACGTCCTGGTAGAGACGCACCAGCACCGCGCCGCCCGATTCGTGCGGCAGCGACTCGGCCATGCGCCGGATCGCCTCGCGCTCGGCGTCGGCCTTGTTGCCATCGGCGAACGCGGCCAGCAAGGCGATGGAGAGAATGGACTGCTGTTCCTGAGGGGTCATGCGCGAAGGGCTCCTGGAGAAAGGGTGAATCGGGACCGGGAATGCGATAGAGAGCCGCTGCAGGGCCGCAAGTTCCGCCCGCCACCGGGTCCAAAGCCCCGCTTAAGGAAGCCGCAAGCCCAAGCCCGATAATCGCCCCATGCGTTTTCTGATTGATTTCTTTCCCATCGGGCTTTTCGTGGTGGCCTACAAGATGGCCGACATCTACACCGCCACCGGCGTGCTGATGGTCGCCACGCTGATCCAGACCGCCCTCATCTACGCGATCGACCGCAAGCTGCAGACCCTGCACAAGGTCACGCTGGTGCTGGTGCTGGTGTTCGGCGCGCTCACGCTGTTCCTGCAGGACGAGCGCTTCATCAAATGGAAGCCCACCGTGCTGTACGCGAGCATGGCCATCGTGCTGGCCGCGGCCCTGTGGATCTGGAAAAAGAACTTCCTGCAGATCCTGCTGGGCAGCCAGCTCAACCTGCCCACGAACGTCTGGGCCCGGCTCACCGTGGCGTGGGTCGGCTACTTCCTGTTCATGGCGGGCATCAACGCCTACGTGGCGGCCTATTACTCGACCGAAGACTGGGTGAACTTCAAGCTCTGGGGCTATGTGTTCCCGGTGGTCTTCATCGTGGGCCAGGGCCTGTACATCGCGCGCTACCTGAAGGACGACGACACCGTGGAGAAGAAGCCATGAGCGATACCGCTGCCGTGGTGCCCACCGCCGCCGCGATCGAGGCGCGCCTGCGCGAGGCCCTCACGCCCACCGTGCTGGAGGTGCTGGACGAAAGCGCGGCCCACGCCGGCCACGCCGGCGCCAACGGTCTGGGCTATGGCACGCATTTCCGGGTGCGCATCGGCGGGCCCGCGTTCGTCGGCCGGACCCGGGTGGCGCAGCACCGCCTTGTGTATGATGCGCTGCAAAAATTCACCGAGGCCGGGCTGCACGCCCTGGCCATCGAAATCAAGGCCTGACGGCCCATGACGACCCCATTCAGCCGCTACGTTCTGATACCTGTTTGCTGAAATCCCGCCCCTGGCGGCGGCTCCAACTCCCTTTTATCCCGAGGAACACCATGAAATTCTCCCTGACGGCCCTCACCGCGGCTGCCCTCATCACGGCAGCGCCCTGGGCCCTGGCCCAGAACGTGGCCATCGTCAACGGCAAGCCCGTTCCCACGGCACGCCTGACGGTGCTGGAGCAGCAGATTGCCGCCTCTGGCCGCCCGGTGGACGACAACGTGCGTGCCCAGCTCAAGGAAGAAGTGGTGCTGCGCGAAGTCTTCATGCAGGAAGCGCAGAAGCGCGGCATCGCCGCCTCCGAGGAGTACAAGAACCAGATGGAACTGGCGCGCCAGACCATCATGATCCGCGCCCTCTTCACCGACTTCCAGAAGAAGAACCCGGTGACCGACGCCGACGTCAAGGCCGAGTACGACAAGTTCGTGGCGGCCAACGGTGGCAAGGAGTACCGCGCGCGCCACATCCTGGTGGAGAAGGAAGACGAAGCCAAGGCCATCATCGCCAGCCTGAAGAAGGGTGGCAAGTTCGAAGAGATCGCCAAGAAGCAGTCGAAGGACCCGGGCTCCGGTGCCAACGGTGGCGACCTGGACTGGGCGGCTGCCGCCAGCTACGTGCCGGAATTCTCCGAAGCCATGATCAAGCTCGACAAGGGCCAGCTGACTCAGGAACCGGTGAAGACGCAATTCGGCTGGCACATCATCCGTGTGGACGACGTGCGCACCGCCGAGCTGCCCAAGCTGGAAGACATCAAGCCGCAGATCGAGCAGCAGATGCAGCAGCAGAAGCTGGCCGAGTTCCAGAAGACCCTGCGCGAAAAAGCCAAGATCCAGTAAGCGTTTCGCCTCCTGCACAAAAAGCGCGGCCGCTCCGCGCTTTTTTTGTGCCTGGCGCTCGCCCGTTCAGCGCATCTGGGCGGCGACCCAGACCAGGGCCAGCAGCACCGGCTGGTGCAGCAGGTAATACGACAGGCTCCAGCGCCCCAGCGTCACGAGGGCGCCCCGCACGCCGGCGGCCGCCGCGTCGGCCGTGCCCAGCCAGTGCGGTCGGTGCCGCAGGGCCCATTGGCCTGCCGCCATGCCCCACCACATCACGCCCAGCCAGGGCGCCAGCGGCACATAGTCTTCGGTGATGGGCTTGCGGCTGATCAGGCCCAGCCAGTTGAGGGCCGGGGTGTTGAGCACGTCCAGCGCCGGCCAGATGGCGATGGCGTGCGGCGCCGCGGACTTGAGCGCGATGGCCAGCGCACCCAGCCACCACAGCCAGGCGCCCCACCCCGCGGTGAGCCGCACGATGACCAGCATGGCCGCGATGCCGTGCAACACGCCGAAGTAGATGAAGCTGTTCGGGAACATGGCCACCGAACCCGCCGTGACCAGCAGCGCCGCCCCCGCCACCTGCAGCCAGCGCCGCCAGAAGCGCACCCAGGTCTGCCCCTGGTGCAGGGCCACGGCCTGGGACAGCCCGGCGGTGAACAGGAACAGACTGACGATGGCCGTTCGCTGTCCGGTCCAGACCGGATCGCGGTAGAAGTCTTCGTTGATGAAGCCGAAGAAGTCCAGGTCGAAGCAGAAATGGAAGGCGGTCATCCACAGCATGGCCGCCGCGCGCAGCAGGTCGATGCGGTCCAGGCGCTGTGCCACGGCGGTGCTTTCAGGCGGCGGATGCGCGGCGGATGCCCAGCAGCAGGTCGGCCAGGGCCTGGGGCTCGCTCACCATCGGGTCATGTCCCGTGGCCAGCTCCAGCACCTGCCAGCCGGGTTCGCGCCGCACGCGCTCGCGGGCGGGTGCGATGGTCGCCAGGGCGGGCGAGGTGCAGTCGATGAAGCTGCGGGGCACGGCATTCACGAGCGCGGCATCGAAATCCAGCGGCTGCTGGTACAGGCGGAAAGGCTGCGGCGTCTGGCGCCGGTTCACCCAGTCGCGGTCGTCGCCTTCCAGCCCGAAGAGGCTGGCGTCGGGCGGCGGAAAGCTCAGGCCGCCGCTGGGTTTCGAGGCATCGGTGCGGGCCTGTTTGGTTTCGGCCGAGTGGTGGCTGCTCCAGCTGTCGCCCGGGTAAGGCACGGCCGCGTCGAGGTAGACCAGGTGGGCCAGGGTGCCGGGGCGCTCGCGCTGCAGGCGGTCGGCCACGCCGGTGACCACCACGCCGGCGTAGCTGTGGCCCACCAGCACGATGCGCTGCAGCTCCTCGGCCTCGACCAGGCCGACCACGTCCTGGATGTGGGTGTGCAGGTCCACCGCCGGGCTCAGCAGGTGGGCGCGTTCGCCCACGCCGGTGAGGGTGACGGCGTGCGCCTCCACGCCTGCGCCACGCAGCAGCGGCAGCACGCGGCGCCAGCACCAGGCCCCGTGCCAGGCCCCGTGGACCAGCACGAAGGCGGTTTTTGTGTCGGGGCTTGGGGGCATGGGCGTTCTCCAGGACAATATCGGGTTGCTTTTTCCTGGCCCGATTCTGCCCGCTCCACGACCGCCATGCTGCCTCACCAGATTGAACTGCTCTCCCCCGCCCGCGACGCCGACATCGGCATCGAGGCGGTGAACCACGGCGCCGACGCGATCTACATCGGCGGGCCTTCGTTCGGCGCGCGCACCAGCGCCGACAACCGCGTGCAGGACATCGCGCGTGTGGCCCGGCATGCGCACCGCTTCGGCAGCCGCGTCTACGTGACCATGAACACCATCCTGCGCGACGACGAGCTGGAAGGGGCCCGCAAGCTTGCCTGGCAGCTGTACGACGCAGGCGCGGACGCCCTCATCATCCAGGACATGGGGCTGCTGGAGATCGACCTGCCCCCGATCCAGCTGCACGCGAGCACGCAGACCGACATCCGCACGCCCGAGAAGGCGCGTTTCCTGCAGGACGCCGGCCTGTCCAAGCTGGTGCTGGCGCGCGAGCTCACCCTGCCGCAGATCGCTGCCATCCGCGACACGCTCGACGCCGAGCGCTGCCTGATCGAGTTCTTCATCCACGGCGCGCTGTGCGTGGCCTACAGCGGCCAGTGTTACGTGAGCCATGCCCACACCGGCCGCAGCGCCAACCGGGGCGACTGCTCGCAGGCCTGCCGCCTGCCTTACGAGGTGAAAGACAGCCAGGGTCGCATCGTGGCGCACGACAAACACGTGCTCTCGATGAAGGACAACAACCAGAGCGACAACCTGCGCGAGCTCATCGAGGCGGGCGCGCGCAGCTTCAAGATCGAGGGCCGCTACAAGGACATGGGCTACGTCAAGAACATCACGGCGCACTACCGCGTGCTGTTCGACCAGATCCTGGAAGAACGCCCCGAGCTGGGCCGCGCGTCCAGCGGCCGCTGCACCTTCGGCTTCACGCCCGACCCCGGCCAGAACTTCAACCGCGAGTTCACCGACTACTTCGTCCAGGGCCGCCAGGAGGACATCGGCGCCTTCGACACGCCCAAGAACCCCGGCCGGCCCATCGGCTGGGTGACGAAGGTCGGGCCCAACTTCGTCGAGCTGGAAACCGACGACCCGGCCACCGTGGTGCACAACGGCGACGGCCTGTGTTACCTGGACCTGCACAAGGAGCTGGTGGGCCTGCAGATCAACCGCGCCGAGCCCGTGGGCACCCCGGGCCAGTGGCGCGTGTTCCCCAAGGACGCGATGGACGGCCTGCGCCACCTCAAGCGCGGCACGGTGGTCAACCGCAACCGCGACGTGGACTGGGTGCGCGCGCTGGAGAAAAAGTCCGCCGACCGCCGCATCGGCGTCTGGCTGCGGCTGGACGAGACGGCCGAAGGCCTGACGCTGACCGCCACCGACGAGGACGGCCACTGCGCCGCCGCCACGCTGCCCTGCACCCTGGAGGCCGCCAAGGACCCGGCGCAGGCCGAGGCGCGGCTGCGCGAAGGCCTGTCGCGCCTGGGTGAGACGGTGTTCGAGCCGATCGACGTGTCGCTGCAGCTCTCCCAGCCCTGGTTCGTGCCGGCCTCGCTGCTCAACCCGCTGCGGCGCGACGCCATCGCCGCGCTGGAAGCGGCCCGCGCGTCGGCCTGGCAGCGCCTGCCCCGCGCCACGCCGGTGGAGCCGCCGGTGAACTACCCGGAAGACACGCTCACCTACCTCGCCAACGTGTACAACCACAAGGCGCGCGACTTCTACGCGAAGCACGGCGTGAAGGTGATCGCCTCGGCCTATGAGAGCCACGAGGAAGAAGGCGAAGTGAGCCTGATGATCACCAAGCACTGCGTGCGCTTCTCGCTCAGCCTGTGCCCCAAGCAGGCCAAGGGCGTCACTGGCGTGCAGGGCACCATCCGCGCCGAGCCCATGAGCATCACGCACGGCAACGAGAAACTCACGCTGCGCTTCGACTGCAAGCCCTGCGAAATGCACGTGGTCGGGCGCATCAAGCCCAATGTGATGCAGGCCGTGCCGGCCAGCCCGCTGAAGTTCTACCGCACGCGGCCTGCCACGACCGCCTGAGGCGCTCAGGCGGTATTCGTGCCGCCGCGCAGGCGTTTGCCCAGGCTCACCAGGGCCAGCACCACACCCCCGGCCACCAGGCCCGCGAGCGCACCCACCAGGGTGGACACCAGCGAACCTATCCAGCCCAGCGTGGCGGCGAAGGCCTCGATGCCGTGGCCGAGTGCCGGGATGCCGTGCACCAGGATGCCACCGCCGACCAGGAACATGGCGGCAGTGCCGACGACCGATAGCGTCTTCATCAGCCAGGGGGCGGCCGCGAGGATGCCGCGCCCCAGGGACTGCTTCCACGCCGCGGGCTGCCGGTTGAGGTGCAGGCCCAGGTCGTCGAGCTTGACGATGCCCGCCACCAGCCCGTAGACACCCACCGTCATGATCAGCGAGATGCCCACCAGCACGGCGATGCGCTGGCCCATGCTGGCGGCGGCCACTGTGCCGAGGGTGATCACGATGATCTCGGCCGACAGGATGAAATCGGTGCGCACGGCGCCCTTGATCTTCTGCTTTTCGAACGCCACCAGGTCGACGCTTTCGTTGGCCGCGGCTTCGATCAGTTCCTCGCGGTGCGCCGCGTCTTCGGCCTTGTGCGGGCCGAAGGCGTGCCACAGCTTTTCCGCGCCCTCGAAGCAGAGGAACAGGCCGCCGAGCATCAGCAGCGGGGTGATGGCCCAGGGCGCGATCACGCTGATGACCAGCGCGCTGGGCACCAGGATGGCCTTGTTCATCATCGAGCCCTTGGCCACGGCCCAGACCACAGGCAGTTCGCGGTCGGCCTTCACACCCGTGACCTGCTGCGCGTTGAGCGCGAGGTCGTCACCGAGCACACCGGCGGTCTTCTTGGCCGCCATCTGGGTCATGGCAGCCACGTCGTCCGCCACCGCGGCGCTCTTGCGCGCGGCCACCTTGGTCATGACGGCCACATCGTCCAGGATGGTGGCGATGTCGTCGATCAGCGCGAGCAGACTGGTACCGGCCATGGCGCGGCCCTTTCAGGAGTGGGTGGTGTCGGTGGAGGGCCAGACGAGCGGGAACAGGGGATCGTCGAGCTCGGCGCCATCGGCCATGCGCGCGGCCAGGCCGGGAAACGGCGGCGAAGTGCGCCAAGGTCGGGGCGCATGACGCGCGTCTTCACCCAGGTAGCGGGCGGAGAACACGCGCCGGCGCTGGCCAGGTCCCACGCCGCTGGAGGCGTGCAGCGCGAGCATGTGGAAGGCCACGCAGTCACCAGGCTCGAGTGCCCAGGCCAGCTGGCGGAAACGCTCGGGCTCGGCGTCGATGGCCGGCAACTCGGCCAGCGTGCCCTCGGGGAACCAGCGGGCCTGCTGGTCGCGGAAGGTGCGTGGCATGTACCAGGTGCCGGCGTGCGAACCGGCCACGAACCGCAGCGTGCTGGCCAGCGGCACCGGGTCCACGGGAATCCAGAAACTCACGTTCTGACGGCCGCTGACGTTGTAGTACGGCTGGTCCTGGTGCCAGGGCGTGGGCTGGCGCGTGCCGGGCTCCTTGACCAGCAAATGGTCGTGGTAGAGCCGCGCGGTGCGGCTGTGCATGAGCTGGGTGGCGATGTGCGGCAGCGCCGAATCGCGCAGGATGCGCTGGTACGACGGGTTGTGCTGCCAGGTGCAGAAGTCCTCGACGAAACGGCCCGGGTCGTCGGGTTCGCTCGCCACCAGCGCCAGCGGGCTCAGATGCGCCAGGTTGTGCTCGATGCCGCGTTCGAGCAGGGCGAGTTCGTCCGCGTTGAACACGCCGCGCAGCACCACAGCGCCGTCGGCGGCGAAATCGGTGGCGGTGCCCTCAGGCAGAAAGCGTTCTCGGGCCACGTGTCATCTCCCCTTGGCGGGTTTCTCCCGCTTGCGCCAGTAGGTGAAGGCGTCCTCGTGCACTTCGATGTCGAGCTCCGCCACGCGCGCCTGCAGGCGTTCCTGCACATCGGCCACGGCCTGGTTGTAGACCGCGGGCGCGATCTCTTCCAGGAAGAAGCCCAGCAGGCCGCCGGCGGCGATGTTGCCGATGCGCTCGTCCATGTTCGCATCGAAGTAGCGCTGGATCGAGGCGATCGCCTCGTCGCGGGTGGTTTTGGGCAGTTCGATGGCCATGTGGTGCGCCCGGTCAGCCGACCCACTTGCGCGCGTTGCGCCACAGGCGCATCCAGGCGCTGAAGGCGGCCGGGTCCTGGTCGGTCCAGCTCATCTGGATGTTGCGGAACACGCGCTCGGGGTGCGGCATCATGGCCGTGAAGCGGCCGTCGGCCGTGGTCACCGCCGTCAGGCCGCCCGGGCTGCCGTTGGGGTTGAACGGGTAGGCCTCGGTGGCCGCACCGTGGTGGTCGGTGAAGCGCATCGCGGCGATGGCCTTGCTCGCATCGCCCCGGTGGCGGAAGTTGGCGTAACCCTCGCCGTGCGCGACCGCGATCGGCAGGCGGCTGCCGGCCATGCCCTGCAGGAACAGGCTGGGCGAGTCCAGCACCTCCACCAGGGACAGACGCGCCTCGAAGCGCTCGCTCTGGTTGGTGGTGAAGCGCGGCCAGGCTTCGGCACCGGGGATGATGTCGGCCAGCTCGGCGAACATCTGGCAGCCGTTGCACACGCCCAGGCCGAAGGTGTCGCCCCGGCCGAAGAAGGCCTGAAACTGATCGGACAGGCCGGGGTTGAAGGTGATGCTGCGCGCCCAGCCGATGCCGGCGCCCAGCGTGTCGCCGTAGCTGAAGCCGCCGCAGGCCACCACGCCCTTGAAGTCGGCCAGCTTCGCACGGCCGGTCTGCAAGTCGGTCATGTGCACGTCGAAGGCCTCGAAGCCGGCCTGGGTGAAGGCGTAGGCCATCTCGACGTGCGAATTCACGCCCTGCTCGCGCAGGATGGCGACCTTGGGCCGGGCGAGGTTGAGGTACGGTGCGGCCACGTTGTCGGTGGCGTCGAACGTGAGTTTCGTGTGCAGACCGGGGTCGTCGGGTCGGCCGGCCGCTGCGTGCTCGGCATCGGCGCCTGCCGGGTTGTCGCGCTGCTGGTTGATCTTCCAGCTCACGCTGTCCCAGACCTGTTGCAGGTCGAACAGGCTGGCCGAGAACACCGCCTTGGTGTCGCGCCAGACCTGCAGCTGGCCCTTGCCGGCGTCCATGGCGGACGAAGCCGGGCGGGTCTTGCCCACGAAGTGGCTGTGCTTGGACAGGCCGTGCTCGCGCAGGGTCTGCATCACGGCGTTGCGGTCTTCGGTGCGCACCTGCAGCAGCACACCCAGCTCTTCGCTGAACAGGGCCTTGAGCGTGAGTTCCTCGCGGCGCGCGCTGACCTGGCCGGCCCAGTTCTTGGCGTCGCCCATCTCGGCGCGGCTGTCGCTGATGCCGTCGCCCTCGGTCACGAGCAGGTCCACGTTGAGCGCCACGCCCACGTGGCCGGCGAAGGCCATCTCGGCGGCGGCGGCCAGCAGACCCCCGTCGCTGCGGTCGTGGTAGGCCAGGATCTTGCCGCGCAAGGCGTTCACCGCGTTGACGAGGTTCACCAGGTCTTTCAGGTCGTCCAGGTCGGGCACCTCGCCCCCGCCCTGCCCCAGGGTCTGGGCCAGCACGCTGCCGCCCATGCGGTGGCGGCCCTTGCCAAGGTCGATCAGGACCAGCGTAGTGTCGTCGAGCGCGTTGTTCAATTGCGGCGTGAGGGTGCCGCGCACGTCGGCCAGCGTGGCAAAGGCGCTCACGATCAGGCTGACCGGCGAGGTCACTTTCTTCGTCTCGCCGCCTTCGCTCCACTGGGTGCGCATGGACAGGCTGTCCTTGCCCACCGGAATGGAAATGCCCAGCGCCGGACAGAGTTCCAGGCCCACGGCCTTGACGGTGTCGTACAGCGCGGCGTCTTCACCCGGTTCGCCGCAGGCAGCCATCCAGTTGGCGGAGAGCTTCACGCGCGGCAGCTCGATCGGCGCGGCCAGCAGGTTGGTGATGGCCTCGGCCACCGCCATGCGGCCGGACGCGGCGGCATCCAGCGCGGCCAGCGGCGTGCGCTCGCCCATGCTCATGGCCTCGCCGGCGAAGCCCTTGTAGTCGGCCAGCGTGACGGCGCAGTCCGCCACCGGCACCTGCCAGGGGCCGACCATCTGGTCGCGGTGCGAGAGGCCGCCCACGGTGCGGTCGCCGATGGTGATGAGGAAGCGCTTGGAGGCCACGGTCGGATGGCTCAGCACGTCGATCACGGCCTGCTGCAGGTTCACGCCGGTGAGTTCCAGCGGGGTCGCCTGACGCGCCACGCTTTTCACGTCGCGGTGCATCTTGGGGGGTTTGCCCAGCAGCACGTTCATCGGCATGTCCACCGGGCTCTGTGCTCCCTCGTCCGCCAGCACCAGCTGGCGCTCTTCGGTGGCGACACCGATCACGGCGAACGGGCAGCGCTCGCGCTCGCAGAAGGCCTTGAAGAGCGGCAGCGATTCGGGCGCGATCGCCAGCACATAACGCTCCTGGCTCTCGTTGCACCAGATTTCCTTGGGCGCCAGGCCGCTTTCTTCCAGCGGTACGGCGCGCAGGTCGAAGCGAGCGCCCCGGCCGGCGTCGTTGGTGAGTTCGGGGAAGGCGTTGGAGAGGCCGCCCGCACCCACGTCGTGGATCGCCAGGATGGGGTTGTTCTCGCCCTGCTGCCAGCAGTGGTTGATGACCTCCTGCGCGCGGCGCTCGATTTCGGGGTTGCCGCGCTGCACGGAGTCGAAGTCCAGCGAGGCGGCGTTGGTGCCGGTGGCCATGGAGCTGGCCGCGCTGCCGCCCATGCCGATCTTCATGCCCGGGCCGCCGAGCTGGATGAGCAGCGAGCCGGCCGGGAATTCGATCTTCTTCGTCTGGATGGCGTCGATCACGCCGACGCCGCCCGCGATCATGATGGGTTTGTGGTACCCGCGCTGCACGCCGTCCACCGCCAGCTCGTACTCGCGGAAGTAGCCCAGCAGGTTGGGCCGGCCGAACTCGTTGTTGAAGGCCGCGCCGCCCAGGGGGCCCTCGGTCATGATCTGCAGGGGACTGGCGATGTGCTCGGGCTTGCCGCCCGGCTGGTCGGAGAGGCCGCCCCAGAGCTTGCCGACGGTGAAGCCGGTCAGGCCGGCCTTGGGCTTGGACCCTCGGCCGGTGGCCCCTTCGTCGCGGATCTCGCCACCCGCGCCGGTGGAGGCGCCGGGAAACGGCGAGATGGCGGTCGGGTGGTTGTGCGTTTCCACCTTCATCAGCACGTGGTGCGTGGCGGTCTCGGCGGCATAGGCCGGCGACGCGTTGCCGCCGGCGCGGGCCACGAAGCGCTCGACCACGCTGCCTTCCATGATGGAGGCGTTGTCCGAGTAGGCCACCACCGTGTGCTGCGGGGCCTGCTGGTGGGTGTGGCGGATCATGCCGAACAGGCTCTTGTCCTGCGCCACGCCGTCGATGGTGAACTGCGCGTTGAAGATCTTGTGGCGGCAGTGCTCGCTGTTGGCCTGCGCGAACATCATCAGCTCGACGTCGGTCGGGTTGCGCTTCAGGCCGTTGAAGGCGTTGACGAGGTAGTCGATCTCGTCGTCGGCCAGGGCCAGGCCCCAGTCGGCGTTGGCGCGCTCCAGCGCCGAGCGGCCACCCCCGAGCACGTCCACCTGCTCCATCGGCGCGGGGTGCAGCTCGGTGAACAGGGCCTGCGCCTGGCCGCGGTCGAGCGAGACGTTTTCCGTCATGCGGTCGTGCAGCAGGTCGGCCACGGCGCGCAATTGCTCTTCCGAGAGGCTGGCCTTCTTGCCGAGCAGACCGGATTTGAGGCCGATGCGGTACTCGACCAGGCGCTCCACCCGGTGCAGGCTCAAACCGCAGTTGTGGGCGATGTCGGTCGCTTTGGAGGCCCAGGGCGAGACGGTGCCCAGGCGCGGCATCACCAGCAGGGCCGGCGCGCCGGCCGCTTCCAGCTGAGCGTGCGCCGGGTTGCCGGGTTCGCCGTAGGTCAGCAGCTCGCCCACGCGCTGCAGCGTGGCCGCGTCGGGCTCGCCGTCGAAGCTCGCCAGGTGGACGAAGCGGGCCGAAAGGCCGTTGATCTTGTCGGAAATGCCCGCGAGGCGGGGCAGGAGCTGCTGGACTTTGAAGTCGCTGACGGCGTTGCCGCCTTCAAAAAAGCGCAGGTGCAGGGACACGTTGGGAGCCTGAGGTGCGTTGACCCGCCGGCGGCAGGTGGAAAACCCGGAATTTTACCCGGCCGCCCCCATGGCCTTGCCTTGCCGGGGGCCCTCCAGACAGGGTCAGATGGGATAATCGCGCCCCATGAGCATCACCTACAAAGACGAAGCCGGCATCGCGGGCATGCGCACGGCCTGCCGCCTGGCGTCCGAAGTGCTGGACTACCTCACGCCGCTGATCCAGCCGGGCATCACCACGCTGGAAATCGACCGCCTGGCGGCCGAGTACATGAAGCAGCAGGGCACCGTCTCGGCCACCATCGGCTACCAGCCCAGCGGCTACCCGCCCTACCCGGGCCATCTGTGCACGTCCATCAACCACGTGGTCTGCCATGGCATCCCGAACGAGAAACCACTCAAGAAGGGCGACATCCTCAACGTCGACGTGACGGTGATCAAGGACGGCTGGTTCGGCGACAACAGCCGCATGTTCCTGATCGGCGGCGAGGCCGCCTGCTCGGTGCAGGCGCGCCGGCTCTGCCAGGTGACCTACGAGGCCATGTGGAAGGGCATCGTGATGGTGCGCCCCGGCATCCGCCTGGGCGATATCGGCCACGCGATCCAGACCTTTGCCGAGGGCAACGGCTTCTCGGTGGTGCGCGAGTTCTGCGGCCACGGCATCGGCCAGCGCTTCCACGAAGACCCGCAGGTGCTGCACTACGGCCGCCCCGGCACGCTGGACGAGCTCAAACCCGGCATGACCTTCACCATCGAGCCCATGATCAACGCCGGCAAGCGCGACATCAAGGAACTGGGCGACGGCTGGACCATCGTCACGCGCGACCGCTCGCTCTCGGCGCAGTGGGAACACACCGTGCTGGTCACTGAGACGGGTTACGAGGTGCTCACCCTGTCGGCCGGCAGCCTGCCGGCGCCCGCCTTCGTCACACCGGCGCCCGCCCTTGCCTGAGGCCATGGCGCCCGCGCCGGTGCCCGCCGCGCCCGACCTAGGCACCCTGCGGCAGCAGTACCGCATGGACAAGGCCGCCCTGCTTGACCAGCTGGGTGTGCAGGGCTCGTCCACCCGGGGCGTGCGCAAGGCGCTGCAGCAGCTCTCCCGCCTGACGGACCAGACCCTGCGCGAGCTGTGGTCCCTGGCGGGCTTCGGGCCCGGTTTCTCCCTCATCGCCGTGGGCGGTTTCGGGCGCGGCGAGCTGTTCCCCCATTCCGACGTGGACGTGCTGGTGCTGCTGCCCGACGGCAGCCGGCCCGACGACGACGCCGCGCTCAAGACCCGCCTGGAAGGCTTCATCGGCGCTTGCTGGGACCTGGGCCTGGAGATCGGCTCCAGCGTGCGCACCATCGCCGACTGCGTGGACGAGGCGGCGAAAGACGTGACGGTGCAGACCTCGCTGCTCGAATGCCGGCTCATCGCGGGCAGCAAGAACGCCTTCTCCACCCTGGTGAACCAGTTGGCCGAGGCGATGGACCCCAAGGCCTTCTTCGTGGCCAAGACGCTGGAAATGCGCCAGCGCCACACCAAGTTCGAGAACACCCCCTACTCGCTCGAACCCAACTGCAAGGAGTCGCCTGGTGGCCTGCGCGACCTGCAGATCATTCTGTGGGTGGCCAAGGCCGCCGGCCTGGGCCGCAGCTGGGACGAACTCGCCCGCAAGGGCCTGGCCACGCCCCTGGAGGCACGGCAGATCAAGGCCAATGAGGCGCTGCTGAGCCTGATCCGCGCGCGCCTGCACCTGCTGGCCCACCGCCGCGAGGACCGGCTGGTGTTCGACCTGCAGAACGCCGTGGCCGAGTCCTTCGGCTTCAAGGCCCAGGTGCCCGCCGGCGGCGGCCCCACCGCCAAGGGCACGCGCCGCGCCAGCGAAGCGCTGATGAAGCGCTACTACTGGGCGGCCAAGGCCGTGACCCAGTTGAACCAGATCCTGCTGCTCAACATCCAGGAGCGCCTGCAGAGCGATGTGGCCGGCGTGGACCGCCTGCGCCCGCTCAACGAGCGTTTCTTCGACAAGGGCGGCATGCTCGAGGTGGCGAGCGACAACCTGTACGTGCAGCAGCCGCACGCCATCCTGGAAACCTTCCACCTCTACCAGACCACGGTGGGCATCAAGGGCCTGTCGGCTCGCACCCTGCGCGCGCTGTACAACGCCCGGCCGGTGATGAACGCGCGCTTTCGCGCCGACCCGGTCAACCGCGCGCAGTTCCTGCAGATCCTGAAGGAGCCCGAGGGCATCACGCACGCCATGCGGCTGATGAACCAGACCTCCGTGCTCGGGCGCTACCTCTGGGTGTTCCGCCATATCGTGGGGCAGATGCAGCACGACCTGTTCCACGTCTACACGGTGGACCAGCACATCCTGATGGTGCTGCGCAACGTGCGCCGCTTCTTCATCGCCGAGCACTCGCACGAGTACCCGTTCTGCTCCCAGCTGGCCGCCGGCTGGGACAAGCCCTGGATTCTTTACATTGCGGCGCTGTTCCACGACATCGCCAAGGGCCGGGGCGGCGACCACTCCGACCTGGGCGCGCGCGACGTGCGCACCTTCTGCCACCAGCACGGCATCGATCGCGAAGACACCAAGCTGATCCAGTACCTGGTGGCCGAGCACCTCACGATGAGCCGCATGGCGCAGAAAGAAGACCTGAGCGACCCCGACGTGATCGCCGCCTTCGCCAGGCGCGTGGGCAACGAGCGCTACCTGACGGCGCTGTACCTGCTCACGGTGGCCGACATCCGGGGCACCAGCCCCAAGGTGTGGAACGCCTGGAAGGGCAAGCTGCTGGAAGACCTGTACCGCTACACCCTTCGCGCGCTCGGTGGCCGGGCGCCCGACCCCGGGGCGGTGATCGAGGGCCGCAAGCGCGAAGCCCTGTCCATGCTGGCCCTGCACGCCCTGCCCCACCAGGCGCACAAGGCGCTGTGGGACACGCTGGACGTGAGCTACTTCATGCGCCACCAGGCCGACGAGATCGCGTGGCACACGCGGGTGCTCTCTCGCCAGATCGCGCAGGCGGCGGCCAAGCCCGCGGCCAAGCTGGAAGAAGGGGCCGAGAAGCCGATTGACAAGTGCATCGTGCGCGCGCGCATCTCGCCCGAGGGTGAGGGCCTGCAGGTGCTGGTGTATGCGCCCGACCAGCCCGATTTGTTCGTGCGCATCTGCGGTTATTTCGACAGTTCGCACTTCAGCATCCTGGACGCGCGCGTGCACACCACGCTGACCGGCCATGCGCTGGACACCTTCCAGGTGGTGGCACCGACGATGTCGGAGCACTACCGCGAGCTGATCGCGATGGTGGAGAACAACCTGGCGCAGACGATCGACGAACGCGGCCCCTTGCCCGCGCCGACCAAGGGCCGGCTTTCGCGGCGGGTGAAGAGTTTCCCCATCACGCCGCGGGTGGATCTGCGGCCGGACGAGAAGGCGCAGCGCTGGCTGCTGTCGGTCTCGGCGAGTGACCGCGCCGGGTTGCTTTATGGCATCACGCGGGTGCTGGCGCGCTACGACATCAACGTGCAGCTCGCCAAGGTCACCACCCTGGGGGAACGGGTGGAAGACACCTTCCTCATCAGCGGGGCCCAGCTGCAGATGAACAAGCGGCAGATAGAGCTGGAAACCGAGTTGTTGGAGACACTGGAGGGCTGAGGCTTTTGGCGGCCCGCGAGGCCGGGTGCTCTGCTCCGCGGGTGTCCCCCGGCGGCTGGTGCCGCCTCCTCCTTTACCCCGCTGCGCAGAACACCCGGCCTCGCAGGCTCGGAAGTGTTGTTGGCACGAAGACGCCCAATGCGTCCGCAGGCTCAGGAGGGTGGCGGGGCGTTCAGCGCAGCGAAGTAAAGGAGGAGACCCGGCGAAGCCGGGTCGGGGGACATTCGCGGAGCTGAGCGCCCCGCCGCCCTCCTGAGCCCCCAGACCCGTCAGGCGCGAAGGGTCCCCGGCTCCACAGTCCCGTCCCCCGACTTGCGCCTGAGCAGACCGGCGAACCACAGCGACACATCGTCCACGATGGTGAACACCGCCGGAATCACCAACAAGCTGAGGAAGGTCGAGGTGATCAGGCCCCCGATCACCGCCACCGCCATCGGTGAACGGAAACTGCCATCGGCCGCGCCCCAGCCGATCGCGATCGGCAACATGCCCGCGCCCATGGCAATGGTCGTCATCACGATCGGCCGGGCGCGCTTGTGGCAGGCGTCCAGGATCGCGTCGAGCCGGTTCATCCCGTGCTCGCGCCGCGCCTCGATCGCGTACTCCACCAGCAGGATGGAGTTCTTCGTCGCCACCCCCATCAGCATGATCAGACCGATCAGCGAGGGCATCGAGAAACTCTTGTTCGCCAGCAGCAGCGCCACGAACGCACCGCCCAGCGACAGCGGCAGTGCCGCCAGGATGGTCGCCGGGTGCAGGAAAGCCTTGAACAGCAGCACCAGCACGATGTAGATGCACAGCACGCCGGTCAGCATCGCCAGACCGAAGCTGGCGAACAGCTCGCCCTGCACTTCCGCGTCGCCGATCTCCAGCACCGACACGCCCGGTGGCAGGTTGCGCAGGCTGGGCAGCTTTTCCACCGCCATCTTCATGTCGCCCAGCGCGATGCCCGCGAGTTCGACCTCGAAGTTGATGTTGCGCGCCCGGTCGTAGCGGTCTATCACCGCCGGCCCACCGCCGAAGTCGAGCCGGGCCACCTGCCCCAGCATCACCGGCCCCTTGCTGCCCGGCACCGCGAGGCGGTTGAGCACCTCCAGGTCGTGCCGCGCGCCCACGTCGAGCTTGACCACGATGGGGATCTGCCGCTCGGGCAGGTTCATCTTGGGCAAGGCGTTGTCGTAATCGCCCACGGTGGCGATGCGCAGGGTCTCGGCAATCGCCGAACTGGTCACACCGAGCTCTGCCGCTCGAGCGAGATCGGGCGTGACGATGATTTCCGTGCGCACCAGCGCCGCCGTGGACTGGATGCTGCCCACGCCCTGGATGGTTCGCAGGTCGCGTTCGATGGCGCGCGCCGCGGTGCTCAGCGCATGGGCATCGCTGCCGGTGAGGGTGAGGATGTATTTCTCGCCAGAGCCGCCCAGGCCCACCTTGCTGCGCACGCCCGGCAGGTTCGACATCGCCTCGCGCAGCTGGTTTTCAATGCCCTGCTTGCGCGGCCGCTCGCCGCGCGGGTCGAGCTGGATGGTCAGCGCGGCCTTGCGCGACTCGGCCGCGCCCTGTGGCGCAAACGGGTCGGTACCGGCGGTGCCCGAACCGATGGTGGTGTAGACCGAGCGCACGTGCGGCACCGCCGCCACCAGCACGCGAGCGCGCTCGGCCGTGGCGATGGTCTGCTCCAGCGTGGCGCCGGGCGAGAGCTCCAGGAACACCTGGGTCTGCGAGTTGTCGTCGGGCGGAATGAAGCCCTGCGGCAGCAGCGGGATCAGCATCAGCGAGCCGACAAAGAACAGGCCCGCGCCGAGGCTGGTGATCCAGCGGTGGCGGATGCACCAGCGAGCCCAGTTCTGGTAGGTGTTGAGCCAGCCCGGTTCTTCCTGGTTGTTGTTCCAGCGCCAGAAGGCGGCGGTGACGCGGTTGGACGCCGCCCAGCGCGGCGTCTCCCGGGACACGAAGGGCTTGAGGATGTAGGCCGCCATCATCGGGGTGAGCGCGCGCGCCACCACCAGCGAAGCGAACACCGCGAGCGCGGCGGTCCAGCCGAACTGCTTGAAGAACTTGCCCGGAATGCCCGCCATGAAGGCCGTGGGCAGGAACACCGCGATCAGGGTGAAGGTGGTCGCGATCACCGCTAGGCCGATCTCGTCGGCCGCCTCCATCGCGGCCTGGTACGGGGACTTGCCCATGCGCATGTGGCGCACGATGTTCTCCACCTCCACGATGGCGTCGTCCACCAGGATGCCGATCACCAGCGAGAGCGCCAGCAGCGTCACGACGTTGATGGTGAAGCCCATGTAGTACATGCCGATGAAGGCCGGGATGGCCGACAGCGGCAGCGCCACGGCCGAGACGATGGTGGCGCGGATGTCGCGCAGGAAGAGCCACACCACCAGCACGGCGAGCAGGGCGCCCTCGTAGAGCAGCGTCATGGAGGCGTCGAACTCTTCTTTCACCGGCGTCACGAAGTCGAACGATTCGGTGATCTTCAGGTCGGGCCGCGCCGTCTGCAGGTCCTTGAGGCGCGCACGCACGCCGTCGCCGACCTCGATCTCGCTCGCCCCCCGGCTGCGCGCGACCTCGAAGCCCACCACCGGCTTGCCGTCCAGGAAGGCGGCGGCGGTCGGCTCGGCCACGGTGTCGCGCACCTCGGCGATCTGGTCCAGGCGGATGCGGCGGCCATCGCTGAGCGAGATTTCCATCTTCGACAGCGCTTCGGCCGAGGCCAGCTGCGACAAGGTGCGCAGCGGCTGCTGGCTGCCACCCAGGTCTACCCGGCCGCCTGCGCTCTCGATCTGCACGCGCGCGAGCTGGCGCGACACGTCGGTGGCCGTGGTGCCCAGCGACTGCAGCTTGAGCGGGTCGAGCAGCACCTGCACCTCGCGGTCCACGCCGCCCACGCGGCTGACGGCGCCCACGCCGGTCACCGACAGCAGCTGCTTGGACACATCGTTGTCGACGAACCAGGACAGGGCCTCGGCGTCCATCTTGTCGGAGGACACGGTGTAGGCCAGCACCGCACCGCCGGCCAGCTCCACCTTGTTGACGATGGGATCGCGCAGGTCGGTGGGCAGCTCGCTGCGCACCTTGGCCACCGCCGAGCGCACGTCGTCCAGCGCCTCCTGCGTGTTCTTCTCGATGCGGAACTCCACCGTCAGCGAGACCGTGCCGTCCTGCACCTTGGTGTAGATGTGCTTCAGGCCCTGCAGCGAGGCCAGGCTGTTCTCGATAATGCGCGCGACGTCGTTTTCGAGCTGGTTGGGCGAGGCGCCCGGCAGCGCCGCCACCACGGTGATGGTGGGCAGGTCCAGGTCGGGGAAGTTCTGCACCTTCATCTGCTTGAAGGAGAACAGGCCCGCCAGCGTGAGCATGACGAACAGCATCGCCGCCGGGATGGGGTTCCTGATGGACCAGGCCGAGACGTTCATTGCACCACCTTCACCAGGTCGGCTTCGTTCAGGAAGCCCGCGCCCTGCACCGCCACCGCCTCGTCCGGTTTGAGGCCATCGAGCACCTCGACGCGGTCGTCCACCCGGCGCCCGGTCTGCACCTTGCGCTGGTTGGCCTTGCTCTGTGCGTCGATCACGAACACGTAGTTGCTGCCGTCGCGCACCACGATGGCCTGGCTGGGCACGGTGAGCGCATCGCTTTGCCCGAGGTCGAAGCTGCCCTTGGCGAAGGTGCCCGCCTTGAGCTCGGCGTGGCGCGGGAGGTCCACGAAGACCAGGATGTTGCGCGTCTGCGGGTCGGCGCTGGGCGCGATGGCACGCACCTGGCCGGTGATTTCCAGGCCGGTGGCCGCCGTCACCTGCACCTTCTGGCCGACGCGCACACGGCCCACCTCGTTGGGCGTGACCTCGCCACGCCATTCCATGCGGCTCTGGCGCACCATGCGAAACAGCTCCTGCCCGGCCCCCACCACCGCACCCACGGTGGCCGTGCGCGCAGAGATCACGCCGTCGTCGGGCGCGAGCACGCGGGTATTGCCCAGGCGCACCTCGGTCGCGCCGAACGCGGCCTTGGCGGCTTCCAGCTGGGCACGCGCCACGCGTTCCTGCGTGAGGTACTGCGCCACCTGGGATTTGGACAGCGCACCGGTGTCCTGGATCGAGCGCGCGCGGTCGGCGTCGGCCTTGGCGTTCTCGAAGCTGGCCTCGGCCTGCGCCAGACTGGCCTGGCTCTGCAGGCTGTCGGCCTTGGTGGTTTCGTTGGCGAACACGGCCAGCACCTGGCCCTTGCGCACCACGTCGCCCACGTTCACGTTCACCGAGGCCAGGCGCAGGCCGTTGACCTCGGCGCCCACGCTGGCTTCCTGCCAGGCGGTGATGTTGCCGTTGGCCTGAAGGCGGATCGGCAGGTTGCCGCGCGTGGGCTTGGCCACGGTGACGGTCAGCGAGGGCCGGGGCGCGGCCTCGGCTTCGGGTTTCGGTTCGGCCGGTTTCTTGATGAAGACCCAGAACACGCCCAGAAGGACGACGGCCAGGGCGATGGCCAGCCAGAGCCAGCGTTTGCGCGATTGCGGAGGAACGGCGTTCATGATGGGTCTTTGAGAGCGTCGGGGTTGTTCACGGGGTCGAAGCCGCCACCGAGGGCGACGTACAACTGGATCCAGGCGTTGATGCGCTCCTGCTGCAGGGCCACGGCGCTGCTGTCGGCCGCCAGCTTGAGGCGGCGTGCCTCTTCCAGCTCGTTCAGGCTGGCCAGGCCCACGCGGTAGCGCGCCTCGGTGGCCTGGAAGGATTGGCCGTAGCCGGCCACGGCGGTGTCGGTGGAGGCCACGCGCTCGCGCAGGCTGGAAATGCTCACCAGCGCCTGCTCCACCTCGGCCACGGCCTGGCGCAAGGTGCCGGCGTAGGCGATGGCGGCGGCTTCGTAGCGCGCCTGGGCACTGTCGGTGTTGGCGCGCAGGGCATCGCGCCCGAGCAGCGGCATGCTCAGCGTGAGCGGGCCGACCGACCAGGTGTTGAACGTGCCTTCGTTGCCGCCGCCCGAGAAGCGGTTGCGCAGCAGGCTGCCCGAGAGCGACAGGCTGGGCAGCAAGGCGGCGCGGGCCACGCCCACCTCTTCGCTCGCCGCCACCAGGTCGCGCTGGGCCCGGTACACGTCGGGGCGCTGGCGGATCACCTCGGCCGGCACGGCGTTCACCGAGAGCAACTGGTCCATGCGGGGGGACTGCAGCAGCGCCTGCAGATCGGGCGCGGCGGCGAGGCGCTGGCGCACGTCGGGCTCGGGCACGCCGGTGAGCGCGGTGAGCGACTTCACCTGGCGCTCGCAGACCTCGTCCTGTTGCCGGAAACGCGCGGCGCCTTCGGCACCGCTGGCGCGCGCCAAAGCGGCCACGGCCGGTGCCGTGAGGCCGGCGCGTTCGGAGACCGCGTTGTTCTCGGCGGTGACGGCGCGCGAGTCGCGGTCGCGCGCGGCCACCGCCAGTTGCTCGCGGCACAGGCGCTGGGCGAAGTACAGCTGCGCGAGTTCCGAGGCCACCAGCACGCGGGCCTGGTGCCAGCCAGCGCCGGCCGCCTCCTGTTGTGCCTCGGCGCTGCTGCGGCGGGCCTCGTTGCCGCCCCACAGGTCGATCGCCCATGAGGCCTGCAGGCCGGCATTCAACGACGTGCCCAGCGGCATGGTCGGGTCGGTGCGGCCGCGGCTCGCATTGGCCACCGCGTTGAGCTGCGGGCCAGTCTCGGCTTGCACGCCCAGGCGTGCCGCGCGGGCGGCAAACACCTGTGCGCGCGCCGACGCGGCGGAAGGGCTTCGGGCCTGTGCGCGCGCCACCCAGTCGGTCAGCACCGGGTCATCGAACCGGCTCCACCAGGCGGTGAGCTGTTCGGTGCTGCCCTGGTGTGCCAGAGGCGGTGCGTACCAGGTGGACGGCAAGTCCACCGGCACAGTGGCGGGCGGCTTGGTCACGCTGCAGGCGCTCAGTACGGCCGCGCTGGCCGCCACGACAAGCATTCGCTTCATGGAAAGGGAGTCCCTGTTCGGTTGTTATTCCGGGGACTGACTCTAGTCGATTTCGCTGACTGGATATTTCAATACGTTTCAACTGCGGCGCGGTTTGTAACAGCCGTTTGGAGGCGGTTTTTCAGTCGTCTTCGGTGGCCGCCAGACCGGGGAACAGCACCTCGGTGAAGCCGAAGCGGCGGAAGTCGCGCACCCGCATCGGGTAGAGCGCGCCCCAGAGGTGGTCGCATTCGTGCTGCACCACGCGGGCGTGAAAGCCTTCGGCTTCGCGGTCGATCGAACGGCCCTGCACGTCAAAGCCCTGGTAGCGGATGCGCCGCCAGCGCGGCACCACGCCACGCATGCCCGGCACCGACAGGCAACCTTCCCAGTCCTCCTCCTCTTCGTCTCCCAGCGGCGTGATCACGGGGTTGATCAGCACCGTGCGCGGCACCGGCGGCGCATCGGGGTAGCGCGGGTTGGGCAGGCCGCTGCCGAACAGCACCACCTGCAGATCAATCCCGATCTGCGGCGCGGCCAGGCCGGCGCCGTGGGCCGCGGCCATGGTGTCCTGCAGGTCGACCACGAGCTGGTGCAGCTCCGGGGTGTCGAACGCGGTGACGGGCTGGGCGTGCCGCAGCAGGCGCGGATCCCCCATTTTGAGGATGGTCTGAATGCTCATGTCGCTTCGATGTGGAATTGGAGGTGGAAATGGGTGGTTCTGCTGCCGTGTCAAAAGTCGCGGGACATTGGGATTTCTGCCGGCCGCTCAAATCTGACCAATTGGAAAATCATTCTGCGGAAATTGAAATGAAAGACAGATTGTCCTGATGAATAAAGTTTGCATTTCCCGTTGCAATACAGCTTTCCCTTCGTCAAAGGGCCCAATGCACTGCGTACCCACAGCGATTCAGCGGCGCTTCCTGCGCCAGAAAACCCTGCAGCGAATGGCAACGACAGTCCCTAGACTGGTCGTGGGAGTCAGCCATTTCGCGCCGGGTGTCCGCACCGGGAATTAATTCCAAGGCAAGGTGAAACAAATTAATGTTGTTTCCCGACCCGTCGATGAATTGCTGGCAACCGCCCCCGGAATTGGCCGGGGGTGTCTGTACTTGCTTTATTTTTCTCCAGGAGGATGTCCATGAAAAGGATTATCGATCGTTCCCACGGCCCGGCTCGGGCCGGCTTGACCGTGCTCGCTGCGGCCTTGCTGGTCCTTGGCGGGTGCTCTGGCACGGGTTCACTCAACACCGCCGGCGACGGCGCGGCCGTTTCCTCGGGCGGAGGCTCGGGTGGTGGTGGTGGTGGCGGCAATGGCGGTGGGGGAAGCGGTGGCGGCACCAGCAGCTCCCCGCTGGCCGCGGTCGTGCGCGAGCAAGGCAACACGGTCACCGACTTGGGCCAGGCCGTCTCCGGCCTCGGCGGCACGGTGTCCAACGTGGTCAAACCCCTGGTGGGCGCTGCCTCGGCGCAAGGCGTGGATGGCGTGGTCGGCCACACCGGCGGCGTGGTCAGCGCCGTGGGCTCGGCGGTGGCCAACGGCGTCGGCCAGATCGGCAAGGTCGACAACCCGCTGGGCGTCACCGCGGCCGGCTTGGGCGGCGCGGTGGATCAGGCGGGCAACGCGGTGTCCAGCGCGGGTGACGTCGTCACCGGCCTGGGCCAGAACCCGGCCACTTCGGCCCTGCGCCCTGTGACCAACGTCGCGGGCCAGGCCGTGGATCAGGCCGGCCAGGTGGTCAGCCGCGTGGGTCAGGGTCTGGAAACGCAGTTGAGCACCGGCCCGGCCAACCAGTTGCTGGGCGGCGCCAGCAAGGTGGTGGAGACGGTGGTGAACACCGGCGTGGGCGCCACGCAGACTGTGGGCACGGCCACGGGCCTGGGTCCCGTGGTGGACCGCGTCATCGACCCCGTTTCGGCGGCCGTGGGCCAGGCGGGCGGGCAGCTCGCGGGCAGCAACACGCCGCTCACCCGGGAAGTGGGCGAGGTCCTCGGCAACACCTCGCGCACGCTTGGCCACACGGGTGACCTGGTGAGCGGGCCCGCCAACGGCGGCGCCGCCAGCCCGGTCGAACAGGTGGGCCGCGCGATCAACACCGCGATCGTGCCCATCACCACCGGCGTGACGCAAGTGGCGACCCGGGTGAACGATGCCACCGGCGTCGGCACACCCGTCGGCAACCTGCTGGTGAGCACCGGCGGCGCGGTGCAACAACTGGGTGTGGGTGTGCAGGGCAACGGCAGCCAACCCGTGGTCAACAGCCTGGGTGAGGTGGTCAACCAGACCGGCGGCCTGGTCGCCAACATCGGCGGGGCCGTGGGCGGCACCACGGGCGGTGGCGGCGGCGCGGGGGGCGTGCTGGCACCCGTCGTCGGTGCCGTGAGCGGCCTGACCGGTGGCGCCGTTGGCGGCGGCGGCACGGGCGGTGCGGTCAACGTGCTCGCGCCCGTGGTCAACACCGTCGGCGCGCTGACTGGAGGCATCACCGCCACCGTGGGTGGCGGCGCCGCGGCCGGTGGTGGCACCTCCACCCCGCTGACGACCACCCTGACCAACACCCTCGGTGGCATCACCGGTGGCCTGACCGGCGCGCTGCGCCGCTGACGCACGGAGGGCGGGAGCACATGCCAAGCCCGTTCACGCGACCACTGCTGCTGGCGGGGGCCGCCTGGTGGGTGGCCACGGGTGCGGGGGCGCAAGCCCTCGCCCCGGTCGGCAGCCCGCTGGACACCCTGCCCCGCCCCGCGCTGCCCACGCAGCCGGGCGCGGATGGGCGGGTGGATGTGGATGTGCAGGCCCCCGCCCCACCGGACGCCGAGGTGCTGAACGCGCGGCTCACGCTGCGCAAGTTCGACATCGAGGGCGTGCAGTCGATTCCCTTCGAGACGGTGGCCGCGCTGTTCGCGCCGCTGGCCGGGCAGCCGGTCACGGTGGGCGACATCGTGGCGCGCGCCCAGCAGGCGACCGCGCTGTACCAGCAGCGCGGCTACGCGCTCTCGTTCTTCTTCGTGCCCAAGCAGGACTTCCCGCACGGCGTGGTGCGCGTGGTGGCCGTGGAAGGCCATGTGCAGACGGTGCGCATCGAAGGCCATCCCGGCAAAGCCGAGGCCAGCTTGCGCGAGATCGCCGAGCACATCCGCCATGAGAAGCCGCTGCGCACGGCCACTTTCGAACACTTCACCGCCCTGCTCGGCCGCCTGCCGGGCATGGGCATCCAGGCGCAGGTGCAACTGCCCACGAGCACCGACGGGGCCAGCACACTGGTCATCCAGGCGAACCAGAAGCCCTATGACATCGCCGTGGGCCTGGAGACGCGCAAGCCGAATCCGCGCGCCGTGGTCACCGGCGTGCTGAACGACCCCCTCGTGGCCGGCAGCCAGCTCGGCGTCTCCACCCTGTTGTCCACGGCGGACAACGACCGCTACAACGCCCTGCACTACGAGCAGGTCCTCGGCAGCCGGGGATGGTCGGTCAGAGGCTCGCTTTCGCACTACCGGGGCGATCCCGACGAGCAACTCGGGGTGAGCAACCCGCTGCAGCGAAGAACCGAGGTCGAGCGGGCCGAACTCACGGCCAGCCTGCCGTTGAAACTTTCACGGGAAACCAGCTGGGTGGCCAGCACCGGGCTGTACGGCGTGAACACGCGCGACAGCCTCGCCAACCCCGCCAACGGCGCGCAATTGACCGACGGAACCCAGGTGCGCGCCGTGTTCGGCCAGTTGAGCTACACCGCGCAGAAGCCCAACGACAGCGTGCAGCTCAACCTGCGGCTGACCCATGGCCTCTCGGGCCTCGGCGCCGACGCGGGCATCACCAGCAACGTGCCCGGGCTCTCAGGCCCCAGCGCGGTGAAGCTGGACTTCGCCCGCCTGCAGGCCGAGGCCAGCCACCAGCACCGCTTCGCCAACCGCTTCGGCACCGCGGTGTCCTTCGCCATGCAATACAGCCCGCACAACCTGCCCAGCAGCGAGAAGCTGTCTTTCGGCGGCAACCGTTTCGCGCGCGGCTACGGCGCCGGTGAAGCCGTGGGCGACTCGGGCTGGGGCCTGGGGCTGGAGCTCAACCGCGTGTTCGCCGTCGACGGCACCTGGCTGCGGCAGTGGCAGCCCTATGTGCTGCTGGAGGCTGCCCGCGTGCATGCGCGCCTCGCCACGCCGATGCCCGCGCGCCTGCGTTCGGTGAGCCTGGGCTTGCGGCTGACCAACCACAAACACTACAACCTGGACCTGGCCGTGTCGAAGCCGACTGGGGACTTGCCGCTGGAGAACACGCAGCGCCACTGGCGCGCGAACCTCACACTGAGCTATCGGCTGGGCGAGTGAGGCGTCAGGCCTCGGTGCCCAGCATGGCCAGCATGGCCGCTTCGTCGATCACCGCCACGCCCAGCGTCTGCGCTTTCTCCAGCTTGCTGCCGGCCTCGGTGCCGGCCACGACGTAGTCGGTCTTCTTGCTCACCGAACCGGCCACCTTGGCGCCGGCGGCTTCGAGCAGGTCCTTGGCCTGGTCTCGGCTGAGCGTGGGGAAGGTGCCGGTGAGCACGAAGGTCTTGCCGGCCAGGGGTTGCGGCGCACGCGCGGCGGGCTCGCCCTCTTCCCAGCTCAGGCCGCAGGCGCGCAGCTGCTCCACCACTTCGCGGTTGTGCGGTTGCTCGAAGAAGGTGTGGATGCTCTGCGCCACCACCGGGCCCACGTCGTTGACCTCAGAGAGAGCTTCGACGCTGGCGTCCATGATGCGGTCGAGCTGGCCGAAGTGGCGCGCCAGTTCCTTGGCCGTGGCCTCGCCCACGTGGCGGATGCCCAGGCCGAACAGGAAGCGCGGCAGCGTGGTCTGCTTGGATTTCTCGAGCGCGGCCACGATGTTGTTGGCCGACTTCTCGGCCATGCGGTCCAGCCCGGCCAGAGCGGTGAAGCCGAGCTTGTAGAGATCGGGCAGCGTCTTGATCAGGCCACTGTCGACCAGTTGCTCCACCAGCTTGTCGCCCAGGCCCTCGATCTCCACGGCGCGGCGGTGCGCGAAGTGCAGGATGGCCTCTTTGCGCTGCGCGGCACAGAACAGGCCGCCGGTGCAGCGGTGATCGGCCTCGCCCTCTTCCCGCACCGCGTCGCTGCCGCACACCGGGCATTGGGCGGGCATGGTGAACGGCGGCGGATCGCCGACGCGCTTGTCGATCAGCACCGAGACGACCTCGGGAATCACATCCCCCGCGCGGCGCACGATCACCGTGTCGCCCACGCGCACGTCCTTGCGGCGCGCCTCCATCTCGTTGTGCAGGGTGGCGTTCGTCACCGTGACGCCGCCCACGAACACCGGTGCCAGTTTGGCCACCGGCGTGAGCTTGCCGGTGCGGCCGACCTGCACGTCGATGGCCTGGACGGTGGTCAATTGTTCTTGCGCCGGGTACTTGTGCGCCACGGCCCAGCGCGGCTCGCGCGTGACAAAGCCCATCTGCTTCTGCTGCGCCAGGGAATCGACCTTGTAGACCACGCCGTCGATGTCGAAGGGCAGCGTGTCGCGCAGTTCACCGATGCGGCGGTGAAAGGCCACAAGCTCATCGGCACCGCGGCAGCGCGTGGTCTGCTCGGCGACCGGGAACCCCCAGGCCTTCAGGCGCATGAGCCAGTCGTACTGGGTGGCCGGCGGCTCGGCATCGCCCCGCACCTCGCCCCAGGAGTAGGCGAAGAAGCTCAACGGGCGGTCGCGAGTGATCTTGGAGTCGAGTTGCCGCACGGCGCCGGCGGCGGCGTTGCGCGGATTGACGAAGGTCTTTTCGCCCTTCGCGCCACTGGCGATCTTCTCGCGCTGGCGTTCGTTGAGCTGCTCGAACTGGTCGCGGCGCATGTACACCTCGCCACGCACCTCGAGCACCTCCGGCACGCCCTCGGGCAGGCGCAGCGGGATCTGCCCGATGGTGCGCACGTTGTGGGTCACGTCCTCGCCGGTCTCGCCGTCACCGCGCGTGGCGGCCGTCACCAGCACGCCCTGCTCGTAGCGCAGGCTCATGGCCAGGCCGTCGAACTTCAATTCGGCCAGGTAGTCGACGGGCGGATCGGTGTCGCTCAGCTTGAGTTCGCGCCGCACGCGCGCGTCGAAGGCCACCGCCCCCGTGGCCTCGGTGTCGGTCTCGGTGCGGATGCTGAGCATCGGCACCGCGTGGCGCACGGGCACCAGTTCCTTCAGGATCGCACCGCCCACGCGCTGGGTCGGCGAGTCGGGCATGCGCAGTTCGGGGTGCTCGGCCTCGATGGCCTGCAACTCGCGAAACAGCCTGTCGTACTCGGCGTCGGGGATCTCCGGTTCGTCGAGCGTGTAGTAACGGTGGGCGTGGTGGTGCAGTTGCGCGCGCAATTCGGCGGCGCGCGCGGCCGGCGACGGCGGCTCGGCAAAGTCCAGCTTTTCCTGGGAAGGCATGTTGGCGATCGGTGTCTTTGTCAGAAACACCGCGGAGCCGGCTTTGCCGGGCCGCTGGTGTTGCCCCCTTGAGGGGGTATGCGGCTACACGAAGTGAGCAAGCAACGGGGGGGAGTCATGAAAACAATCGGCGGGCTTGCGGGGAGCCGGCGGAGAGGTCGCGGCTGTCGAGCGCGTCGTACAGGCTTTCGAGGTCGGCACCGATGCGGTCCATGGTCTCGGTGGACAGCGGCTGGCCGCCGTCGTCGGTGACGACCCCTTCCATGGCCTCGGCCAGCGCCGTGGCGGCCTGGCGCATGCGCACGAAGGGTTGTTCGCTGCGCGGCACGTGGGTGACTTCGAGCGAGAGCGCGATCTCGCGCAGCGCGGTCTGTTCGGGGTCTTCGGCCATGGCGGCCTGCGGATCGAACATGAGGCTGAGGATCGGTGCCTGGCCGCTGTGGCTGCCCGAGAGCACCATGCGCCCGGGCAAGGCACCCGCGACGAAGCCGAGCTTGGACGCGTGCTGCGCGACGTAGCCCGGGCTCCAGGCGGTGCGGCGCGCGCGCAGCGTGAAGCCCAGCTGGGCGTCGTGCCCACTGGCGAAAGCATCCAGCTCGCGGGCCCGGGCTACCTCGGCGCGCATGTCGGGGAAATCGGGCGAGGCGCCGACCGCGTCGGCAAAGGCCTGTGCCTTCACCACGAATTCGGAGAACTCGATGTCGTTGAGCGGCCCCGAGCGGTTGGCCAGCTGCACACCGGCCTGCAGCGCGCGGTAGCGCTGGCCCAGGCGGGGGCTTTCCCATTCGCCGGTGGTCTCGCTCTGGCCTTCGACAGCAAACGGCTTGCTGCCCACGCGCCGCGTGCCTGGCAGCGCGGCGAGCAAGGCGTCGCCAGAGACCTCGTGTTCCAGCAACAGCGGTGCGATGACATCGATCAGCGCGTCCAGGCCCGGCCGCTTTTCGGGCGGCTGGGTCATCAGGGGGTTGAGGCTCACCGCCGCGGCCGCTTGCGCGATCGCCGCCGGATCGGGTGGCGCGGGGGCGCCCGGCATGTCGCCGAGCACCGGGTCGATGCGCTGGATCTCGTGCTCGGAGAGGTCGGCCGGCGTGTAGGGCAGGGTCTCGTCGCCAGCCACTTCGTCGCGCGGCGTTTCGCTGCGTTCACGGGCCGTGCGCGGCGCGCTGCGGCTGGTCGTCCAGGCGTTGTAGGCCACCAGGCCCGCCAGTACGAGACCGCCCATGATGGCCAGACCGATTTGCAATGTGCTCATGGTGTGGAGTGTGATCAGGTGGGTTCGAGCATGCCGGCGGCCGATTCCATGTCCACCGCCACGATGCGGGAGACGCCCTGCTCCTGCATGGTCACGCCGATCAACTGCTCGGCCATTTCCATGGCGATCTTGTTGTGGCTGATGAACAGGAACTGGGTTTCCTTGGCCATGGCGGTCACCAGTTTCGCATAGCGTTCGGTGTTGGCGTCGTCCAGCGGCGCGTCCACCTCGTCCAGCAGACAGAACGGCGCGGGGTTGAGCTGGAAGATGGCGAACACCAGCGCGATGGCGGTCAGCGCCTTCTCGCCGCCCGAGAGCAGGTGGATGGTCTGGTTCTTCTTGCCGGGCGGCTGCGCCATCACCTGCACGCCGGCATCGAGGATCTCCTCGCCCGTCATCACCAGCCTGGCGTTGCCGCCACCGAACAGCTCGGGGAACATGCGGCCGAAGTGGCCGTTGACGGTCTCGAAGGTGCTGCCCAGCAGTTCGCGGGTTTCGTTGTCGATCTTCTTGATCGCGTCTTCCAGCGTGTTCATGGCTTCGATCAGGTCGGCCGACTGCGCGTCGAGGAACGTCTTGCGCTCGCGCGCTGCGGTGAGTTCGTCGAGCGCGGCGAGGTTGACCGCACCGAGCGACTGGATTTCGCGGTGCAGCCGGTCGATTTCGCCCTGCAGGCCGCTCAGGCGCACATTGCCTTCGGTGATGCTCTGCGCCACCGCCGCCAGATCGGCCTGGGCCTCCTCGAGCAACTGGCTGTACTGCTCCACGCCCAGGCGGGCGGCCTGCTCCTTGAGCTGGAAATCGGTGATGCGGTTGCGCAGCGGTTCGAGTTCGCGTTCCAGCTGCAGGCGGCGCTCGTCGCTGGCGCGCAGCTTGGCGGTGAGTTCGTCGTACTGGCTGCGCAGCGCACCCAGGGCCTGCTCGCGCTCCAGTTTCATGGCCAGGGCGTTCTGCAGGCCGGCCTGGGCCGCGGCGTCGTTCAGCCGGGCGAGTTCGTCGCTGGCGCGCTGCTGCTCGTCGGCCAGCGATTTCTCCTGCGAGGCCGCGGTTTCCATCGCCCGCTGCAGCTCGCTCTGGCGCGCCTGCAGGCTGCGCAGCGCGAACACCGCTTCCTGCGCGGTGCGCTCCAGCGAGCGCTGCTGTTCACGCGCCTGGTTCAGCGCGCGCTCGGCCTCGATCACCTTGTCGTCGAACTGTGCGTGGCGCTCCTGGCTGTCGGCCAGCTGCATGTCCAGTTCCTCGAAGCGGGCCTCGGCCGTCACGCGGCGTTCCTGCAGCTCTTCGAGTTGAGCGTCCACCTCGGCCAGGTCGGCACCGATCTGCTCGCTGCGCGCACGGGTCTGCTCGGCCAGCTGCGTCAGGCGCAGGGCCTCCACCTGCAACTCGTGCGCGCGGCTGCGCGATTCGGCTGCGTCGCGGCGCGCGCTCACCAGGCGCTGCGAGGCGTCCGTGTAGGCCGCCTCGGCGCGGATCAGGGAAGAGCGCGCCTGCTCGGCGATCAGCGCCTGGGCCTTGAGCTGCTTGTCGATGTTCTCGATTTCCTGGGCCCGCGCCAGCAGGCCGGCCTGCTCGCTGTCGGGCGCGTAGAAGCTCACGCTGTGCGCGGTGACGGCGTGGCCGCTGGCGACGAAGATCACCTCGCCGGCCTGCAGTTGGGCGCGCTGGGCGAGCGCCTCTTCCAGGCTGGAGGCCGTCAGGCAGCCGTGCAGCCACTCGGCCAGCAGGGCCTGCTGGCCAGCGTCGTTCAGGCGCAGCCATTGCACCAGGGGTTTGAGGCCAGTGGCGCTGCCGCTGGCCGCCGCGCCGGGCGGCGGGCTGTAGAACGCCAGCTTGGCCGGAGGCGCGTCGTTGCCGAAGGCGCGCACCATGTCCAGGCGCGAGACCTCCAGCGCACTCAGGCGTTCGCGCAGCGCGGCTTCCAGGGCGTTTTCCCAGCCGGTCTCGATGTGGATGCGGCTCCACAAACCCTGCAGGCTGTCCAGGCCGTGCTTGGCCAGCCAGGGCTTCAACTTGCCGTCGGTCTTGACCTTGTCCTGCAGCGCCTTGAGCGCTTCCATGCGGGCCGACAGGTCGGCCTGTTTCGCAGACTCCTGGTTCACCGCCTGCTGTGCGGCGCGGCGCGCCTCGTCGAGCTGGGGCACGCTGTCCTGCAGCTCGTGCAGCACGGCGTCGTTGAGTTCGGCGGTCTCCTGCGCGCTGGCCAGCTGGGTCTGGGCGCCGAGCAGGCGCGCCTCGTCGGGTGCGGCCAGGGCATTGCGGTCGGCCACCAGGCGCTCGCGGCGCTGGTTGAGCGTGCGGCTCTGTTCTTCGACGTTGCGCTGCTCGGCGGCCAGCACCTGGATCTGCTGCTGCACCTGCGTCACGCTGGCGCGCTGCTCGTTGGCCCGGGTCTGGGCCTGGCGCAGGCTGTCTTCCAGCGCGGGCAAGGCGCCCGACTGCTCCTCGCCCTGCGCGGCCAGCACGACCGACTGGTCCTCGGCCTGCACCATGGATTCGGCGAGCTGCTCCAGCTCCACCGCCGCGTCCTGGCTGCGCGTGGCCCAGGAGCCCATCTGTTCTTTCAGCTGCACCAGGCGCTGTTCGACGCGCTGGCGGCCCTCGACCACGAAGCGGATCTCGGCCTCGAGCTTGCCGACCTCGGCACTGGCCTCGTACAGCTTGCCCTGGGCCTGGTTCACCTGGTCGCCGGCCGCGTAATGGGCCTGGCGGATGGTTTCGAGCTCGGATTCGATGCGGCGCAGGTCGGCGGTGCGCGATTCGAGGTCGTTGACCGCCTGGGCGGCATCGGTCTTCACCTTGACCTGGTCCGACTCGGCCTCGCTGCGCTTGAGGAACCACAGCTGCTGCTGCTTGAGCGTGGCGCTGGCCTGCAGGTGGTTGTAGCGCGCGGCCACCTCGGCCTGCTTCTCCAGCTTGTCGAGGTTGGCGTTGAGTTCGCGCAGGATGTCTTCCACCCGCGTGAGGTTCTCGCGCGTGTCGGCCAGGCGGTGCGCAGTCTCGCGGCGGCGTTCCTTGTACTTGGAGACGCCTGCGGCCTCTTCCAGGAACAGGCGCAGTTCCTCGGGCTTGCTCTCGATGATGCGGCTGATGGTGCCCTGGCCGATGATGGCGTAGGCGCGAGGGCCCAGGCCGGTGCCCAGGAACACGTCCTGCACGTCGCGGCGGCGCACCGGCTGGTTGTTGATGTAGTAGCTGCTGGTGCCGTCGCGCGTGAGCACGCGCTTGACCGCGATCTCGCCAAACTGGCCCCACTGGCCGCCCGCGCGGTGGTCGCTGTTGTCGAACACCAGTTCGACGCTGGAACGGCTGGCGGGTTTGCGCGAGGTCGTGCCGTTGAAGATCACGTCCTGCATGGATTCGCCGCGCAGCTCGGAAGCCTTGGACTCGCCCAGCACCCAGCGCACCGCGTCCATGATGTTGGACTTGCCGCAGCCGTTGGGCCCGACCACACCCACGAGCTGGCCCGGGAGCATGAAGTTGGTGGGTTCGGCGAAGGACTTGAAGCCGGAGAGCTTGATCGAGTTGAGACGCACGCTGGGAGGCCCCCTGGCATAGCCAAGTGTTTGATTTCAAAGGCATTTCCCCCGTCGCAGGCGCGATGGAGGGGTGGGTGATGATACCGTGCATGCGCCCCGGGGTACGGTACGGTGCACCCTTTGCGCCAAGCCCGATAATCGTCGGCCATGAACCCCTTGCTCTCGCGCCTGCAGCCCTACCCCTTCGAGCGGCTGCGCAAGCTCTTTGCCGACATCACCCCCAACCCCGCCCTGCGCCCCATCAGCCTGGGGATCGGCGAGCCCAAGCACGCCGCGCCCGACTTCCTGAAACAGGCCCTGGCCGCCTCGCTCGACACCGGCTTGAGCAGCTACCCGGCCACTGCGGGCACCCCGGCGTTGCGCGAAGCCTGTGCCGCCTGGGTGCAGCGGCGCTACGGCGTGGCGCTGGACGCGGCCACCCAGGTGCTGCCCGTCAACGGTTCGCGCGAGGCGCTGTTCGCGTTCGCGCAGACCGTGATCGACCCGACGCGCCCGGGCGCCACCGTGGTGATGCCCAACCCGTTCTACCAAATCTACGAAGGCGCGGCCTTCCTGGGCGGAGCCGAACCGCACTACGTGGCCTGCGATCCCGCGCGCAATTTCGCGGCCGACTGGGACAGCGTGCCTGCGACGGTCTGGGCGCGCACACAGTTGCTGTTCGTCTGCTCGCCCGGCAACCCCGCCGGCGCCGTGATGCCGCTGGACGAATGGCAGCGCCTGTTCGAGTTGAGCGACCGCCACGGCTTCGTGATCGCCTCCGACGAGTGCTACAGCGAGATCTACTTCCGCGACGACGCCCCGCTGGGCGGCCTGGAAGCCGCGCAACGCCTGGGCCGCACCGACTTGCACCGCCTGATGATGTTCACCAGCCTGTCCAAGCGCAGCAACGTGCCCGGCCTGCGCAGCGGCTTCGTGGCGGGCGACGCCTCGCTGATCAAGCCCTTCCTGCTCTACCGCACCTACCACGGTGGCGCCATGAGCCCGGTGGTGCAGGCGGCCAGCGTGGCGGCCTGGGGCGATGAAGGCCACGTGGTGGACAACCGGCGCCAGTACCGCGAGAAATTCGCCCAGGTCACGCCGCTGCTGGCCCAGGTGCTCGACGTGGCCCTGCCCGACGCCTCCTTTTACCTGTGGGCCGCCGTGCCGGCCTCGTTTGCCGACGCAGCTACCGGCCTCAGCGCCGACGAGGCTTTCGCCCGCGAGCTGCTGGCTCAATACAATGTGACGGTGCTGCCCGGCAGCTACCTGGCCCGCGAGGTCGGCGGCGTGAACCCGGGCACCGGCCGCGTGCGCATGGCCCTGGTGGCCGAACCCGCCGAGTGCCTGGAAGCCGCCGCGCGCATCCAGGCCTTCCTGTCGCGCCGCGCCTGACGCCGCGCCCTCCCGCTTTTTCTTTTCTTCACCCTTGCTCCTCTGAGACCATGACCCAACAACTGCAAACCCTGATCGACAACGCCTGGGACAACCGTGCCGAACTCTCCCCCGCCTCCGCTCCCAAGGAAGTGGTGGACGCGGTGGAGCATGTGATCTCCGAACTCAACAACGGCAAGCTGCGCGTGGCCACGCGCGAAGGCGTGGGCCAGTGGACGGTGCACCAGTGGATCAAGAAGGCCGTGCTGCTCTCCTTCCGCCTGAAGGACAACGAAGTCATGCGCGCCGGCGACCTCGGCTTCTTCGACAAGGTCAAGACCAAGTTCGCCCACCTGAGCGAAGCCGAGATGAAGGCCACCGGCGTGCGCGTGGTGCCGCCGGCCGTGGCCCGCCGCGGCAGCTACATCGCCAAGGGCGCGATCCTCATGCCCAGCTACGTGAACATCGGCGCCTACGTGGACGAGAACACCATGGTTGACACCTGGGCCACGGTGGGCTCCTGCGCGCAGATCGGCAAGAACGTGCACCTCTCGGGCGGCGTGGGCATCGGCGGCGTGCTGGAGCCGCTGCAGGCCGGCCCCACCATCATCGAAGACAACTGCTTCATCGGCGCCCGTTCCGAAGTCGTCGAAGGCGTGGTGATCGAAGAGAACTCGGTCATCTCCATGGGCGTGTACATCGGCCAGAGCACCCCGATCTACGACCGCGCCACCGGCGAGGTGAGCTACGGCCGCGTGCCGGCCGGTTCGGTCGTGATCAGCGGCAACCTGCCCAAGGACGGCGGCAAATACAGCCTGTACGCGGCGATCATCGTCAAGCGCGTGGATGCGCAGACCCGCGCCAAGACCAGCCTGAACGACCTCCTGCGCGATTGACCATGACCACCCCCGCCGCGCTCCGCGCGACCCCCTTCGAGGGGGCAGCACCTGCCGCCCGGCAAAGCCGGTTCGGCGGTGCTTCTGGGCCGGCGGCCTTTCGTTGACGTGTCTCTCTCTTGTTTGATGGCATGAAAGGTTCGGTATGAGCAGCGGAACGATGGAGCGCATCCTGCGCCTGATGGCCGACAAGAAGGCTTCGGACGTGTACCTGACGGCGCACGCGCCGGCCATGATCAAGATCAACGGCCAGACCATCCCCGTCAACAGCCAGGTGCTGCCGCCGGAGGCGCCGCGCAACCTGTTGGCCGAGATCGTGCCGCCCACCCGCATGGAAGAGCTGCAGGAAACCGGCGAGCTCAACATGGCCGTGCCGCTGGAGAACCTGGGCAACTTCCGCGTCAGCGCGTTCCGCCAGCGCGGCCACGTCGCGGTGGTGATCCGATTCGTGTCGAGCGAGATCCCCCCGCTGGATTCGCTCAACGTGGCGCCCGTGCTGGCCGATCTCATCATGGAAAAACGCGGGCTCATGCTCATGGTCGGCGCCACCGGCGCCGGCAAGAGCACCACGCTGGCGGCCATGATCGACCACCGCAACGAGCGCGCCACGGGTCACATCCTGACGATCGAAGACCCGATCGAGTACGTCTACCGCAACAAGAAGTCGGTGGTGAACCAGCGCGAGATCGGGCCAGACACCGCCTCGCTGCAGGTCGCCCTGAAGAATGCCTTGCGCCAGGCGCCGGACGTGATCCTGATCGGCGAGATCCGCGACCGCGAGACCATGTCGGCCGCCATTTCCTATGCGCAGTCAGGCCACCTGTGCCTGGCCACGCTGCACGCCAGCAACAGCTACCAGGCACTCAACCGCATCCTGAGCTTCTACCCGGTCGAGGTGCGCCCCACGCTGCTGGGCGACCTGGCCGCCGCGCTGCGCGCCATCGTCTCGCAACGCCTGCTGCGCACCCACACCGGTGGGCGCGTGCCGGCGACGGAGGTGATGCTCAACACCTCGCTGATTGCCGACCTGATTCAGAAGGCCGACTTTTCGGGTGTGCGCGAAGCCATGGAGAAGTCGCTGGCCGAAGGTTCGCAAAGCTTCGAGCAGGACCTGGCCCGCCTGATCAACGATGGCCTGGTCGCGCGCAATGAGGGCCTGGCCCATGCCGATTCGCCCAACAACCTGCTCTGGCGCCTGCAGAACGACTTCAACGCCACCAAGGCGAGCGAAGCCGCGCAGGCCAGCGAAGAGGACGGGGGCGACAGCGCCACCTTCACCGAGTTCACGCTCGACGTCAAATTCTGATCCGATGACCGACACCCTGCGCCTGACCGAAGCCCTGATCGCCTGCCCCTCCGTCACCCCCTGCGACGAAGGTTGCCAGGCGCTGATCGGCGCGCGGCTGGCGCGGCTGGGCTTCGCCTGCGAGACCATCGAGAGCGGCCCGGCCGACTTTCGTGTGACCAACCTCTGGGCCCGCCTGGGCCAGGGCCGGCGGCCCACCCTGGTGTTCGCCGGCCACACCGACGTGGTGCCCACCGGCCCGCTGACCGCCTGGGCCAGCGACCCCTTCGTGCCCAGCCACCGCGACGGCAAGCTGTTCGGCCGGGGCACGGCCGACATGAAGACCTCGCTGGCGGCCATGGTGGTGGCCTGCGAAGAGTTCGTGGCCGCGAACCCGGCGCCCGCCATCGACGTGGCCTTCCTGCTCACGAGCGACGAGGAAGGCCCCGCGCTGGACGGCACGGTGATCGTCTGCAATACCCTCCAACAGCGCGGCGAGCGGCTGGACTGGTGCATCGTGGGTGAGCCGACCTCGGTCGAGCGCACCGGCGACATGATCAAGAACGGGCGCCGCGGGACCATGAGCGGCAAGCTCACCGTCAAGGGCATCCAGGGCCACATTGCCTACCCCCACCTGGCGAAGAACCCGATCCACCTCGCCGCCCCCGCGCTGGCCGAACTCGCGGCCACGGTATGGGACGGAGGCAATGAATTCTTCCCGCCGACCAGCTGGCAGGTCAGCAACATCCACGGCGGCACCGGCGCGAGCAATGTGATCCCGGGCACGGTGGTGATCGATTTCAATTTCCGTTTCTCCACCGAGTCCACGCCCGAGGGCCTTCAGCAGCGGGTGGGCGAGCTGCTGCAGCGGCACGGCCTGCAGCCCGGCGCCGACTTCGATCTCGACTGGACGCTCGGAGGCCGGCCCTTCCTCACGCCACCGGGCACGCTGGTCGACGCGGTGCGCGCGGCCATCCACGACGAGGTCGGCGTGGCCACCACGCTGTCCACCACCGGCGGCACCAGCGACGGCCGCTTCATCGCGCAGGTCTGCCCACAGGTGATCGAGCTGGGCCCGCCCAACGCCACCATCCACAAGATCGACGAGCACGTGGCCCTGGCCGACATCGAACCGCTCAAGAACATCTACCGCCGCACGCTGGAGCATCTCGACGCCCTGGCCCGTGCGCCTGCTTGAGCCCACCGTGAACCTGAACGAACTCCTCATCCAAGCCCGCCAACGCCTGGAGGCCGCGCAGCTGGCCTATGGCCACGGCACGACCAACGCCCAGGACGAGGCCGCCTGGCTGGTCCTCTGGCAACTCGGCCTGCCGCTGGACAGCGACCTGGAAGCCCTGGCCAGGCGCCGCGTGACGACCGAAGAACAGTCCGCCGTGCTGGCCCTGATCCAGCGCCGCATCGACACGCGCGAGCCCGCGGCCTACCTCACCGGCGAGGCCTGGCTGCAGGGCGTGCCCTTCTACGTGGACCGGCGGGCCATCGTGCCGCGCAGCTTCATCGCCGAACTGCTGGCCGAAGGCTCGATCGACCCCTGGCTGGACGAGCGGTCCCGCGATGTACTCGACCTGTGCACCGGCAACGGCAGCCTGGCCGTGCTTGCCGCCATGGCCTACCCCGATGTGCGTGTCACCGGCGCCGACATTTCGCCCGATGCGCTGGCCGTGGCCCGCATCAACGTGGATCGGCATGGGCTGCAGCACCGCATCCGGCTGGTCGAGTCCGACGGGCTGACCGCCTGCCGCGGCCCCTGGGACCTGATCCTGTGCAACCCACCCTACGTGAGCGCGCAGAGCATGGCCACGCTGCCGCCCGAGTACCTGGCCGAGCCCGGTCTGGCGCTGGACGGCAACACGGCCGGCAGCCGCGACGGCATGGACTTCGTGCGCACCCTGCTGCGCGACGCGGCGCGCTGCCTGAAGCCTGCCGGTGTGCTGGTGCTCGAAATCGGCAATGAACGCGGGCATTTCGAAGCGGCCTTCCCTCAGCTCGAAGCCATCTGGCTCGAAACCAGCGCAGGCGACAACCAGGTCCTGCTGCTCACCCTTGAATCCCTTTTGGCGCTGCCCATCTCGCAGGCGCCCGCTCCATGATCACTTTGAAGAATGTTGTCCTTCGCCGCGGGGCGAAGGTCTTGCTCGATGGCGCCTCCTGCACCATCAACCCCGGGGAAAAAGTCGGCCTGGTGGGCCGCAACGGCGCCGGCAAGTCCAGCCTGTTCCGCCTGCTCGATGGCACCCTGCACGAAGACAAGGGGGACTTCTACGTGCCCCCGCAATGGCGCATGGCGCAGGTCGCGCAGGACATGCCCGAGACCGACATGTCCGCCACGCAGTTCGTCATCGAAGGCGACTCCACGCTGCTCAAAGCCCAGCAGGAAGTGACCGCCGCCGAAGACAGCGGTGATGGCGAGCGCATGGCCCACGCCTACATGGCCTTGCACGATGCCGGCGCGCACGACGCGCCCGCGCGTGCTCAGGCCCTGATCCTCGGCCTGGGTTTCCGCACAGACGAGCTGGAGCGCCCGGTCGACAGCTTCTCCGGCGGCTGGCGCATGCGCCTGCAGCTCGCGCGCGCCCTCATGTGCCCCAGCGAACTGCTGCTGCTCGACGAACCCACCAACCACTTGGACCTGGACGCCCTGGTCTGGCTCGAAGCTTGGCTCAAGCGCTACGACGGCACCCTGCTCGTGATCAGCCACGACCGCGAGTTCCTCGATGCCATCACCAACGTCACCGTGCACATCGAGCGTGCGCTGCTCAACCGCTATGGCGGCAACTACAGCCGCTTCGAGGACATGCGCGCCGAGCAGATGGCGCTGCAGGCCACGTCGTACGCGCGCCAGCAGGAGAAGATGGCCCACCTGCAGAAGTTCATCGACCGCTTCAAGGCCAAGGCCAGCAAGGCCAAGCAGGCGCAGAGCCGGGTCAAGGCGCTGGAGCGCATGGAGAAGATCGGGCCCGTGCTCGCCGAGGCCGACTTCAACTTCGAATTCAGCGAACCGCAGAACCTGCCCAACCCCATGCTGGCCATGGAAGGCGTCACCTTCGGCTACCCACCGCGCGAGCCCGGCGGCGAGCCGGTGGCCATCGTGCGCGGCATCAGCCGCTCGGTGCTGGCCGGCCAGCGCATCGGCATCCTGGGCGCCAACGGCCAGGGCAAGTCCACGGTGGTCAAGACCATCGCCCGCGATCTGCAGGCGCTGGCGGGCCAGATCACCGAAGGCAAGGGCCTCAACATCGGCTACTTCGCCCAGCAGGAACTCGACGTGCTGCGCCCCGCCGACACCCCGCTGGAGCACATGATCCGCCTGGTGCGCGACTGCACCGCGCAAGGGCGCCTGAGCGGCCAGCCCACGCGCGAGCAGGACCTGCGCAGCTTCCTGGGCAACTTCAACTTCACGGGCGACCAGGTCAAGCAGAGTGTGGGCAGCATGAGCGGCGGCGAAAAGGCGCGGCTGGTGCTGTGCATGATCGTCTGGCAACGCCCCAACCTGCTGCTGCTCGACGAGCCCACCAACCACCTGGACCTGGCCACACGCGAAGCCCTGTCCGTGGCGCTCAACGAATTCGAAGGCACCGTCATGCTGGTCAGCCACGATCGCGCCCTGCTGCGCGCCGTGTGCGACGAGTTCTGGCTGGTCTCGCGCGGTGGCATCGAACCCTTTGACGGCGACCTCGACGACTACCAGCGCTACCTGCTCGACGTGGCCAAGCAGTCGCGCGAGGCGCAACGCCAGGAGCAGCGTGGGCAGTCGCGCAGCCCCGCGCCACCGCCCGCAGCCGCTCCGGTGGCCGCCCCCAAGGCGCCGGAGCCCGCTCGCACGCCGGAACAGAAGCGCCAGGACGCGCAGCGCCGCCAGCAGGTGGCGGAAAAGACCAAGCCCTTGAAAAAGGAACTCGAACAAACCGAGAAGCGCATGGCGCAACTCGCCCAGGAGAAAACGCGCCTGGAAGCCGCCATGAGCCAGCCCGCCAGCCCGGCCGACATCGCCGAATCGGGCCGCCGCCTCAAGGCCGTGAACGATGAGAACGACACGCTGGAGGCGCGCTGGCTGGAACTGCACGAGGCGATCGAGGCGGCGGCAGCCGCCTGAGCCGGGCGGGACAACCCTGTAGGCCCTGGCGGGAGGCGCTGGAGTATCCTGTGCAAGCCGGTCAAGCGGACCGGCCTTTCTCACACAAACCAGGAGGGTCCCTCAACATGATGTCCATTCTCGGCACGCTTTTCATCGGTCTCATTGCCGGCTTCATCGCCCGCGCGCTCAAGCCCGGCGACGATGGCATGGGCTGGATCATGACCGCCATCCTCGGTGTGGCAGGCGCCTTCGTCGCCGGCTACCTGGGCTCCACGCTCGGCTTCTACCAACAGGGCGAGCCGGTAGGCTTCATCGCCTCCGTCATCGGTGCGATCCTGCTGCTGGTGATCTACGGCTTCTTCAAGAAGAAGTGAACTTTGCGGGTCCATCGCGGCTGGCATGAAACCCCCACGTCTCCATCACCGGATCTGGCACGGTCGTCGGGTGTGGGGGCCGTGGCTGGGAGCCTCAAAAGTGCGCTTGGGCCATGAAAACAAGCATCTGATTCCCGAATAGGAGCGCTTCATTCTCCTGTGACTGCTGTGCGCATGGCCTGCGATATGGTTCGCAGCCATTCGCCCCATGCCCCAGCGTCCAGTGCCCCTCCTCCTCGCCGCTCCTACCCCGTTTACCCGTTCCATCCCCGTTTCCACTTTCTCCCGCGGCCTGCGACTGACACTCGTGCTCGCCGGCATCTGGGCTGCCTCGCAGGGCCCCGCCTGGGCCCAGCCCCCTTCTCCTCCACCTGAGAACACCGACGCCTGGCGCACCGTGCAACTGCCATTGCGGCAGCTCACGGGCAACCGCCTGACGCTTCGGGGCGCGCACAGCGAGCAACGCATCCACCTGGGCGTGCGACTCGATGAAATGGTGGTGCGCGCCCGCCTGAACCTCGCAGTCACGCCCTCCCCGGCCCTGCTGCCCACCCTGTCCCACCTTCAGGTCCGCCTCAACGACAAACTGTTGTCCGTCGTTCCCATTCGCGCGGACCACTCGGGTGAGCGGATCGTGCGGACCATCGAACTCGACCCGCGTCTGTTCGTGGACGACAACTGGCTCAGCCTGCGCCTGGTCGGGCACTACACCCTGGCGTGCGAAGACCCGCTGCACAACAGCCTGTGGGCCGAAGTGGATGTGGACGCGACGGGCTTCGAACTCGCGATCCGACCGCTCGCCCTGGAAGACGAGCTGGCCCTGTTTCCCGCGCCCTGGTTCGATCGCCGTGGCGCCGGCCGTGTCGAGGTGCCCATGGTCCTCGGGCCCCAGCCGGACCGCGACCGCCTGAGCACCGCGTCCATCATGGCCTCGTGGCTGGGCTCGCTCGCGGGGGAGCGCGGCGCGGTCTTCCCGGTGCGGCGCGACCGCCTGCCCGATCGCCATGCCATCGTGCTGGTCAGCCCGCAACAACCAGGCCCCGAAGGCCTTGAACTGCCCGAGGCACTGGGCCCCACGGTGCGGCTGATGCGCCATCCGAAACTGCCCCACGTCAAACTGCTGGTGCTGCAAGGGCGCAACGAGCAGGAGCTCCGCACGGCGGCCCTGGGCCTGATCCTCGGCCGCCAGGCCATGAGCGGGAGCACGGTCCTGGTTCACGAGCTCGCGCCGATCCCCGTCCGCCCGCCCTACGACGCGCCCAACTGGGTCGCCACGGACAAGCCCGTTCGCCTGGGGGAGCTGGTGCCGGAGCGCGCCGCGCTCCAACTCCAGGGCGCCCATCCCGACGCCGTGCGGGTGCGCTGGCGCACACCGCCCGATCTTTGGCAAGGCCCAGGCCGCAGCGCGCTGCTGAACCTGCGCTACCGCACCGCCGTGCCCGCGCCAACGGACCACGCGCTCATGAGTCTGGCACTCAACGACAGCTTCGTGCGCGCCTGGCGCCTGGCCGCCGCTTCTTCCTCAGACGCCCTGGGCGGACTGGGCCGATGGCTGGGTGACGCGGACGAGGCGTCGGGGTCGGTGCGCGTGCAGCTCCCCGAGTTCCAGCCACGACAAAGCAACACGCTCGAAGTGCAACTGCCACTGGGCATGAAGCCCCAGGCCGGCGACTGCGCCTGGCGCGCCGAGTCCACCCGGGCCTCGGTGGACGCCGAGTCCACGCTGGATTTCTCGGCACTGCCGCATTTCCTGCAGATGCCCGATCTGGCGGCTTTCGCAGGAGCGGGCTTTCCTTTCACGCGTTACGCGGATCTGGCCCAAACCGCCATCGTGTTGCCCCCACAACCTGACGACCACGAGATCGAAACCCTGCTGGCGGTGATGGGCAGTTTCGGCCGATGGACCGGCACGCCCGCCTGGCACTTCGAGATCACCACGCCCGACAGGCTTGAGCAGGTCCGTGACCGCGACCTCCTGCTGGTCGGTGGGCCGCAGTTGCACACCTTGCTCAAGGGTTGGCAGAAGGGTCCGATGCTTGCGCTCGACGCCCATCGCAGGGACACGCGCGGTCCAGCCACTCAGGTGGCCGGCTGGCGCTCCTGGCTGCGCCCTGCCCGTGAAGGCGCCGACACGCCGGCGAACCCACCGCTGGCCCCACTCCAGGTGGAAGCACCTGGCAGCTTGGCGGTGATCGCCGGCTTCGAGTCGCCCCTGCAGGCCGGCCGATCGGTGGTGGCCTTGAGCAGCGATCAGACCCTGGGCCTGAACTGGATATCGGCCGCCCTGCTCAAGTCCGCGCAAGCTGCACAAATCCAGGGGGGGCTTACCGTGGTTCGCGAGCAGGAGGTGCGGTCCTACGAGAGTGCGTCCGTCTATCACACCGGCCAACTTCCCTGGACAGCACGCATGTCCCTGTTCCTGTCCATGTATCCCTGGCTGGCGGCCGCGGCCCTGGCCCTGGCATTGGGCCTGCTGGTGTGGGCGGCCCGCATCCGCCTCAAGCTGTACGCTGCGCGGCGCCTCAAGACCACCAGGGTGACACCGACCGAGCCATGACACCACCGACACGGTCCATCCGGCTCCACCGAGTCACCCGCTGGGGCCGTGGCGCAACAGGCGCCCTGGCCCTGGCGATCGCAGGCCTGCCCGGAATGTCGCTGGCCGCTCCCTGTGCCGACTGGCCCTTGTGGGAGTCCTTTCGCAAGACCTACATCAGCCCCGATGCGCGGGTGCAGGATCTTGACCAGCCCCACAAGCCCACGGTTTCGGAAGGACAGGCGTACGCACTGTTCTTCGCCCTGGTCGCGGGTGACAGGCAGCAGTTCTCGAGCTTGCTCGAGTGGACCCGGAACAACCTGGCCCGAGGCAACCTGCACCAGTTCGCCCCCGGCTGGCATTGGGGACGATCGGCCTCGGGCCAGTGGGTACTGCTCGACAGCAACCCCGCCAGCGACGCCGACCTGTGGCTGGCCTACACCCTTCTGGCGGCAGGCCAGCTCTGGCACGACGAGGCCTACACGCGGCTGGGACAAAGCCTCGCAGCCCGCCTGCTGCGGGACGCCAGCGCCGTGTTGCCTGCCTTGGGGCGCAGCCTGCTGCCCGCTCCGATCGGCTTTCAAGTTGGACCCGACCGATGGCGCCTCAACCCAAGCTATGCCCCGGTGCCCTTGCTCCGGGGCCTGTCCGCCTTCACGGGCCAGCACGCATGGCTGGAAATGGTCGAACCCACCTTGCGCCTGATGGTGGAATCCGCGCCGCACGGCATCTCGCCCGAATGGGCGATCTGGGATGCCCGCAGCGGGTGGCACGCCGACCCGCAAAGCGACGGGATGGGCAGCTACAACGCGATCCGCACGTACCTCTGGACGGGTCTGTCCCTCAACGACCCCGCTTTCGAACGGCTCGCGCTGGCATTCCTTCCCTGGTTGCACTGGGTGGGCCAAAACGGCCATGCCCCGGAAGCACTCAACGCGGCCACCTGCTTCAGCACGGAGCAGACGCCCCGGGAGGGTCCTACGGGGTTCGATGTCGCGGCGCTGGTGTTGGCCGACAGCCTGGGCTTCACCACCCTGAAGCGGCACTTGCAGACGAGGATCGACGCCAGCCTGTCGCGCCAGTCGCCCGGCTACTACAGCCATGCGCTGGCCCTCTTCGGGCTGGGCTGGATGGAGGGTCGCTACCGGTTCACGCCCCAAGGAGCACTGCTCCTGCCGGACAGCGCATGCGAGCCACGGGGACGGTGATGCGTGTGGCCCTCGTGCTGCTGGTGTGGGGCCTGTGGCTGCCTGGATCTCACGCGAAAGCACCGGCCGATGCGCCCGAGGTGCGGCAGTTGCTCGAGAGCGCCCAGTATTGGGCCGGACGCCAGCGGCCGGACTTGGTTCGCCAACTGATGCGCAAGCTGCTGGCCATCCAGCCGCGCCACCCCGAGGCGCTGGAAACGCTGGGCCTGGCGGCCAACCCAGGCTCACCGCCGCGGCGGGGTGCGCTGGCGCCCGCCAACTCACGGGTGCCAACCACGTCCACCCGACCCAGAACGGCGCGGCCCGCGCCATCAGCGCTCGCACTGGCAAGGGCCGCGCGAACACCCATCGCGCAGCCTGCACAAGCTGTGATCGCCCATGTGCCGCCAGCCGCCCTGCCCGAGGCGCCCGCCGACGCAGGTATCCCCCGGGTCGACGTGGGTGAAGCACGGGCGGAAGAAGAACCACCCGCCCGCGCTGAACCGGATCTTCAAGCGGTGTGGGAGGCCCTGGATCAGCGCCGCGCCGCGGACGGGGTGCGGCTCGGACGGGCGCTCAGCGAACGGTATCCCGAGCGCCCCGATGTCACCCGCGCCCTCGCCTTGGCGCTGCGGGATGCAGGCTTGCGCGGCGAGGCTCGCCTGGGCCTCGAACAGGCCGTGCGGCAATCGCTGGAGGCACCGGCCTCTCTTCAATGGGTGGCCCGGGAATCCCGAAACGCCTTGCAGGCATTGGACGCACGCCGACAACCCGAAGTGGCCACGGGACTGACCTGGGTGTACAAGCCCGGCGATGAGGCCGTCTCGCGGCTGGACTCCCGGGTCGCGAGCCTGCGGGTGCGCCAGCCCTGGGGCGACCATGGCCATTGGTTCGGGCAGCTTGACTCGGTCCGGCTGGAAGCCGGGCGAGCGGACGCCGCACAGCTCATCCGCTCGGGCGACTGGGGCAGCGCCGCATTGCGGCAACCGCCGAGTCCAGGCGGAACGCCCATGCACGCCCACGCCCAGGGCCGCGCCCTGGTGATCGGCTATGAAGCCGACCGTTGGCGCGCCGACATCGGCACCACGCCGCTCGGCTTTGAATTCGCCGGCCTCGCCGCGGGCCTGGACCTGAAGGGCCGCGTGGGCTCGGCGGACTGGGGCGTCTCGCTGGCCCACCGCCCCGTCACAGGAAGCCTGCTGTCCTACGGCGGCCAACGCGACCTGTTTTCGGGCATCCGCTGGGGTGCGGTGCGCCGAACGTCGGCACTTTTGCAATTGGCCACCACCTGGAGGGGGCTGGAGCCTTTTGCCCAACTCGAATGGGCGACCTACCGCGGACACGAGGTTCTGCCCAACCGCGAGCAAGCGGCCGCCATGGGCGTGGACTGGGCCCTGAGCCGTGGTGCGGACCACTATCTGGCCGTGGGTCCGGTGCTTCGCCTGCGCGCCTTCGACAACAACCAGAACCACTACAGCGTGGGTCATGGTGGCTACTACAGCCCCCAACGCAGCACCACGGTGAGCGTTCCGGTGCAGGCGGCGATGCGCGGCACCGATCTTTCCTGGGTGGTTCGCGTGGCGCCATCCTGGAGCCAGTCGAGCACCACGAGCGCGCCGCGCTTCCCTACGCGAGCCGACCTTCAGGCCCAGGCCGCCGCACAGGGCCAAGGCACGTATGGCAGCAGCCGTGGGCCGGGTGCCGGCTGGGCATGGCAAAGCACATGGGAGTACCGCATGAACGCGCACTGGACCACCGGTTTTCGGGTGGCGGCCGAGCGTTCACCCGACTACGCCAAGGAGCAGGTTCACCTCTACCTGCGATGGCAAGAGAAACCCCAGCGCGGTCCCGTGCCCCTGTGGCCTTCAACGGTGATGCCCCATGCTGGCGTTTGAACCTTTCCCCCGCAGCGCCCATCGTCTGCCGACCCACTGGCGCCTGAGCCTGTGGGTGCTGCGTCCTCGGGCTCTCGCAGCCCTGCTGCGCTGGACCGGCGCCGTGTTGTCGGGGCCCGAGCGTGCCGCGCTGAAAGCGCTGCAGGAGCCCAGCAAGCCCGTGACCGGGTACCAGCCTGCGCGCCTCGCCGCCGCGCGCAGGCGCCTCCCAGCCAGCCGCAAGGCCGCCGAGCACCCCTGGATGGCCCATCCGCCCGAGCTGGCCTGGCGGGTCGCGACCTGCCTGGGGCTGTTCGTCCTGATGGCGATGGTGCTCACGCCCACATCGAACGCGCAGCAGTGCCTGCTGGGGGCTGCCTTGCTGGCCGTGGCCGGGTTGTGCGCCGGGGCGCCCAGGGGTTCCGATGACCGCTCACAGGTGCTGCTCCTCATGGGGATTTCCGTGCTGCTCGCGGGCCGATACGCCTGGTGGCGGGTCACGCAAACCCTGCAGTTCAATGGTGTTGCGGAAACCGTGGTCGGCCTGTTGCTGCTCACGGCCGAGGTCTACTACTGGCTGGTGCTGCTGCTCAGCCACGCGCAGGCGGCGTGGCCCCTGCGGCGCACGAAAGCACCGGTCCACCGGCCCGCGGCCGAACTGCCGCATGTGGACGTCTTCATCCCCACCTACAACGAGCCGCTGCACGTGGTGCGCCCCACCCTGCTGGCGGCCCAGAACCTGGACTGGCCGGCCGACAAGTTGCACATCCATTTGCTCGACGACGGCCGGCGCGACGAATTCGAGGCCTTCGCCCGCGCCGTGGGCGTGAACTACGTGCGCCGCACGGACAACCGCCACGCCAAAGCCGGCAACATCAACCACGCACTGGGGCGGACATCGGGCGAATTCGTCGCCATCTTCGACTGCGACCACATCCCGGTGCGGGACTTCCTGCGCGCCACCATGGGTTGGCTGGTCGACAAGCCCGACTGCGCCATGGTGCAGACGCCGCATCACCTGTTCTCACAAGACCCCATGGAGCGCAACACGCGCCTGGAACGCGGCATCCCCAACGAAGGAAAACTCTTCTACGGACCTGTACAGAGCGGCAATGATCTCTGGAACGCCACCTTTTTCTGCGGGTCGTGCGCTGTCCTGCGCCGCAGCGCCCTGGAGGCCATCGGCGGGATCGCGGTGGAAACCGTCACCGAAGACGCGCACACCGCGCTGAAACTGCATCGCCTCGGCTACACGACCACCTACCTCCCGCGCATCCTCGCCGCAGGACTCGCCACGGAGAGTCTCGCCGGCCACATCGGACAGCGCATCCGCTGGGCGCGGGGCATGGCCCAGATCTTCCGGCTCGACAACCCCCTGCGAGGCAAGGGGCTCACCCTGATGCAGCGCCTGTGCTACTGCAACGCCATGCTGCACTTCTTCAACGGCTTGCCTCGTCTGATCCTGTTGACCGCACCCATCGCCTACCTCGTCTTCGGCCTGCAGTTGCTCGATGCCGCCGTGCCCACGCTGATGGCCTACCTGCTGCCGCACCTGCTGATGGGAAAGATTTTCGAGAAGCGGGTGATGGGACCGTTTCGCGCTTCCTCCTGGGGCAGCGTGTACGAAACCGTGCTCGCCTGGTACATCATGCGCCCCACCCTCGTGGCGCTCATCGCGCCGCGCCTGGGCCGCTTCAATGTCACAGCCAAAGGCGGCCGCATCGAACACGAATTCTTCGACTGGCACATCGCCACACCCTACGTCGTTCTCATCTCAGCCAACCTGCTCGCCTTGCTCTTCGGCGTGGCCAGCCTGATGGAGACCGGCCGGCTCGACAGCGCCGCGGTGTCTCTGAACATGGGGTGGGCGGTGTTCAACCTCCTGCTGCTGGGCGTCGCGGTGCGCGTGGCCACCGAGACCCGCCAAGTCCGAAGCGCGCCACGGATCCGGCTCGCCCACCGCCTGCCGGCCCGGCTGCAGGTGAACGGCGCTTCGCTACACCATGCCAGCCTGGTCGATTTCTCGCTCGAAGGCGTGGGACTGGAGATCCTGGCGGCTCTGCCCTGTCAACCGGGCCAGGCTTGCCATGCGCACCTGCACGACGGGCGGGCCTGGCATGCATTCCCCGCCACCATTTCCCGCGTTCGCGGCACCTCGCTGGGCGTCCGGATCGATCCGCTCGACATCGCCGAGCAACGCGCGCTCATGGCCTGCACTTTCTCGCGCCCCGATCTTTGGCGCCGACAGTCCGCGCTGCGCCACCGCGACCGTCCCGGGTGGGAGCTGTGGCAGTTGCTGCGCACCGGCGTGAATGGCTATCTGCACGTGTTCATGCTGGTTCTGCGCGACGCGAAGCACCGCATCGTCAACCGATGGAACCGGGAGAGCGCACCGTGATCTGGCATCTCTACTTCGCGTCCAAACTGGGGTTGGCCGCGCAAGACCTCCTGCACCTGCAGGTGTGGCTGAACTTTCCTCTGGCCCTGATCGCCTACTGGCCATTGCCGCGCCGCCGCTGGCGCCTGGCCCGTGCGCTGTTGGCCTGGCCTGCGGCGCTCGCCCTGGTGCTCCATGAAGCCGGGATCGGTCTGAGCGGGCGTCTGCTGCTGCAGCTGGGTCAGCTGTCCGGTTTTTCGTCGGGCTATGCCCTGGAGCTGGGCCTTCGCCTGCTCGACGTCCATGCACTGCCCGCGCTGGTGGTCCTGCTGCTGACCTGCCTCTGGCTCAATCGATGGCTGCGGCTGGACGTCCTGCTGTGCCTCGCGCTGCTGACACTGCCCTTGTCAAACGTCCTGCAACGTGTCGTCGAGGCCGGCGCTTCCGAGGTGGAGGCCCGGACCGCCGCGCCCGGAGGGCCGGCCATGGATCCGCAGGCGAAGGTACGGGACTTCTGGCAAGGCGAGCAGCAACGCAGCTACCCGTTCGCGCCGGGTCGGCAACCCCCTTTCGACGTCGTGCTGTTGCATGTGTGCTCCCTGTCCTGGGACGACCTCGATGCCCTGGGCTTGGGTGGCAGGGATGTGTTTGGCCGGTTCGACCTTGTGTTCGATCAGTTCAACTCGGTCACCAGCTACAGCGGCCCTTCCATGCTGCGCCTGATGCGTGCGAACTGTGGGCAGATGCCCCACGACACGCTCTACAAGCCCGCGCCCGACCGGTGCGGCCTGTTGCAGCAACTCCATCTGGCCGGCTATCAGGTTCAGGCCTATCTCAACCACGATGGCCAGTTCGATGGATTTGCCGAGGCCCTCCAGGGCGAAACCACGGTCAGGATCCAGACGCCGGTTCGCTGGCCAGGCACGCCGGCGGCCATGAAAGCCTTCGATGGCTCGCCGATCGCCGGCGACCATGCGGCGCTGACCGCCTGGCGCACCAGCCTGAGTGCATCGGCACCGCCCCAGGCGCTCTACTACAACACCGTCACCCTGCACGACGGCAACCGTGTGCCCGATGCGCCCGCGCTGGACATGATGGACAGCTACCGCCAGCGCCTCGAGGTCCTGCTGCACGACATCGACCGCTTCATCGGGGACATCGAGCGCTCCGGGCGTCCCACGCTCGTCGTGCTGATGCCGGAACACGGCGCGGCCTTGCGCAAGGGCGCGCAACACATTGCGGGTCTGCGCGAGACCCCCTGGCCCGAGATCACGCGCGTGCCGGTGGCCGTCAAGCTCATCGGTCTGGACGCGCAACGGCCGGCCGATCTGGTTCACCCCATCCGGGTGTCCGGACCCACCAGCTACCTGTCGTTCGCGGCGCTCCTGACGGACCTCATGGCCCAATCCGATCCGTGGCAAGTGCTTCGGGCCGCGCCGCAGGCGCTGCCCCGCGTGGCCTTCGTCTCGGACAACGGCGAAACCCTCGTCACGCTCGATGAAAAAGCCATGTGGCTGCGCACGGCCTCCAGCGGCTGGCAACACCTGTCGCAGCCTGAAGCCCCTGCACCACGAACTCACCGGGAGGAACCTTGATGCGCGAAATTTCACCGCCTCGGATGCCACACATCCTCGTCATCGACGACTCGCGCGAGATGCTGGACCACCTGGGAATGATGCTTGCGCCCAACTACGAGCTCAGCCAGGCCGACAACGGCGAAACGGGCCTGGCCATCGCCATGGAGCGCCTGCCCGACCTCATCCTGCTCGACGTGTGCATGGAAGGCACGGACGGCTACACCGTGTGCGAACGCCTGAAGGAACAGGCCTCGACGCGCCACATTCCCGTGGTTCTCATGTCGGCGTACATCGACACCGAGGGGGAGGCGCGAGCCTTCGAGGTGGGCGCGTCCGATTGCCTGCGAAAGCCCATCAACGAACGGATTGCGGCCTCCCGCATCCAGGTGCAGCTGTCGCTGAAAGCCGCCCAGGATCTCAACCGCGATCGAGAGGCGGCACTCGAACAGGAAGTCCGACGACGCACCGAACACATCGAGCTCACCCAGCATGTCGCTCTGCTGGCGCTGGTCAATCTGGCCCGCACACGGGACACGGAGACCGGTGGCCACATCGTGCGCACGCAGGCCTACGTTCGCATGCTGGCAGAGCGGCTTCGCGAGCACCCCCGCTTCAGCGCCGAACTGACGCCCAACGCCATCCGGTTGATCACGCAATCCGCTCCCTTGCACGACATCGGCAAGATCGGCATTCCCGATCACATCCTGCGCAAGCCGGGCGCCCTCACGCCCGAGGAAATGACCATCATGCGCACCCACACCACGCTGGGGCTGCAGGCGCTGGAGGACGCCGAAAGGCTGTACGACCGGCGCGTCGACTTCCTCCGCTATGCCAAGGACATCGTCATCGGCCACCATGAACGGTGGGACGGCAAAGGCTACCCCTACGGGCTCAAGGGCGACGCCATTCCCGTGGCCGCCAGGCTCATGGCGGTGGCCGACGTCTTCGACGCGCTCATCTCCAAGCGGGTCTACAAGGAGGCATTTCCGCAGAAAGTCGCCTTCGACATCATTCAACAGGGCAGCGGCACGCAGTTCGATCCGGACATCGTCGATGCGTTTGTGGATCTGAGCGAGCGGTTCGCCGAAATCGTGCACATCCATCGAGATGGCGAGAGATCGTCCGTGGCCGCATGATCGACTACCACCTGCCCTTGCTCAACACCTCGGAGGCCGTCCTGGTAATGTCGGAGGATCTGCGGCTCGAATTCGCCAATCCCGCGGCCTTGCGCATGATGGGTTTTGAAGGGGCAACCCCCACCGACATGTCGCTGAGGCACATGCTCGACGATCGCAGCGCCGCCCTGGCCGCCACCATCGAAAGTCATCTGGTGGTCCAGGGCCATTGGAACGGCGACATCTGGCTGCGACGCACCGATGCGGGATCCTTGCCCGTGCGGCTGGTGGTGGACCGCTATCACGACGCGAACGGCTTCCGACATGCCTGCGTCATGTCCGACATCTCCCAACGCAAGCAGACCGAAGCACGCCTCATCGAGCTCTCGCAACATGACTCCCTGACGGGCTTGTTCAACCGCTCCCATTTCATGCAGCAGCTGGACGCCCACTTGAACCTCCTGTGCCACGAGGAGCTGCAATACGCGCTGCTCTTCGTGGACGTGGACGACCTCAAGCACATCAACGACACCCTCGGCCACCACATCGGCGACTTGTGTCTGTGCGAAGTGGCCCGTCGCCTGGGGGTGGCCGTGCGGCACAGTCAGCATGCGGGCGCCCACCCGGCTGCGTCCGAGCCGCTGGTGGCACGCATCGGCGGCGACGAGTTCGTGATCCTGCTCTCCATCGCCGAGTGCGACCAGGCACGGCGCATCGCCACCAGCATCAGTGAGCTGATGAACGTGCCCTGGCAGCCTGACGAGCGCCACCAGCTGGTCATCAGCACCTCCATCGGCATCGCCTACGCACCTCTGCACGGCCGCTCCAGCAAGACGCTGCTGCAGCTGGCGGACCGAGCGATGTACCACGCCAAGAACTCCCGCAAGGGCTCCGTGCACGAGTTCATCCAGCAGCACACTCAAGTCCCCCTGCGCTTCGACACCGGGTTCGACGTGCTTCCTTCCGAGGATTGAGGCATGAGCACCCAGCCCTGCTCATCCCCCGAAATCCTGTGGGCGGACCCGACGCCATTGCCAAATGGATTCATGGCCTCGATGCGCGCGGAGAGATGGCCTGTCCGTGTCGCGCATGGTGAAGACGAGGCCTTGCAGCTTCTGCGCAGCCCAAGCCTTGGCCTGGCGGTGATCGCGGCCGACCACCGCCTGCTGCGGCGCATGGCGTCCAGGCTGTCGCACAACGACCAGACGCGCCATGGCCATCTGGTCCGTCTGCTGATCACCGATGGGCATGACCCACGAGCCGATTTCGCGGCAATCAACGAGACATCGGTGTTCCGAATCCTGCAAAAGCCCCTGGCGCCCCACACAACGGGCCGACACCTTCGCGAGGCGATGAACCTTTACAGCAGGCGGCGTCTGGAGTCGCTGCGATGCGCGGACGGTGGCACGGGCTTGCGCGATGCGCTTGCCTTCCTCGCCCACGAAATCAACACCCCGTTGTCCCTGATTCAGGGCTACACCCATGCGATGACCCATGGCTTGGGCGCCTTCTCCACGGTACCGGCTCCCACGGACGCCGTGAGACAGGCGCTGGAAGTCACAGAACGAAGTGCAAGGCATTGCCAGTCCCTGATGACGTGGCTCGCGGAAACGGCCCAAAACGCTTGTATCCGTGGGGGATCGGCCCCCATCTCGGCCTCCGGGCGGGTGTCGGTGATGCTGGAAGGCTATCCTTTCGTGGGCGAGGAACGCGACTGGATTTCGATCGACGTCGAGCGCGATTTCCCTCTTCCTTCGAAGGCCGGGTTGTTGCATCTGGTGCTCTTCACACTGATGCGCACGGCGCTGAGCGCCTTGCACGGCATGGCACAGCCAAGCCTGCGAATCACCGTGGGTCCTCACGAAGGCGAGGCCTGCATTCGCCTATCGCACAACGGAAGGCGTCCACCCGCCGAAGCCCTGGATGCACTGACCGCCAGCCGCCCCCAGGGGTCGGGAGGTCTTGGCATGCGCCTGGTGCTCTGTCAACGCGTGATGCGAAGCCTGCAGGGCGACTTCCGGATCACCCAGGCGCCCAACGAAACAACCACGGCCATCTTGCGCTTCGGTGAGATGGCGTCCGATCGCGCGGAGGCAAGAAAAAGGGGCTTAGCCCTGCGGCTAAGCCCCTAGATCTTTGGTAGGACGTGGCAGGCTCGAACTGCCGACCAACGGATTAAAAGTCCGCTGCTCTACCAACTGAGCTAACGTCCCATCAAAAATGGTCTGGCTGCCGTGGGGCAACCGCTGAAACACGGTGGTGGGGCGTGAGTGACTCGAACACTCGACCTACGGATTAAGAGTCCGCTGCTCTACCAACTGAGCTAACGCCCCCGAAGGGAATCTGCGTGAATGCCAGTGACATGCACTGGATTCGAGTCTTGTCGACTGCTGCGCCAAGCCTCAAATTATAGCGTGGTTGTTACGGGTCTTTGAAGATGCCGCGATTTTTTTGCGTCAGCGGCCAGCGCATTCATCACCCAGCCTGCTGCGCACAGGCCAAATGTGGCGGTCACGCTCACGGCCGAACCATAGCCGTGGCAATTGAGCGAGCCATCGTTGTCGTCCAGCCCGCAGGATGCATCCGGCGGTGCCACCGCCTCCCGGCTGAACACGCAGGCCACTCCCATCCGGCCGGTGCGAGAACCGCCATGTTGCTTGCGCAACCGATAGCGCAGCTGGGCCAGCAAGGGGTCGTGCGTGGTGTCGGCCAGGTCGGCCACCTCCACGGCCTGGGCCAGGCGTTTGCCCCCAGCAGCGCCCACCGTCACGAAGGGCACACCCTGGGACACCGACCAGTCCGCCAGCGTGGTCTTGGCGCGCACCTGGTCGCAGGCATCGATCAGCGCGGAAAGTTGCCCCGCGCCCTGAGGCAGCGCCTCCAGCAGGCCGGGCCAGTTGTCCGGTGTCACGAACTCGTCGATCACATCCACCACACAGTCGGGGTGGAAGAGCGCGATGCGTTCGCGCATGGCATCGGCCTTGGCTTGCCCCAGCGTGGGCTCCAGCGCGTGAATCTGGCGGTTGATGTTGGACTCGGACACGTGGTCCAGGTCGATCAGCGTGAGCCGCCGGACGCCGCTGCGCGCCAGTGCTTCGACCGCCCAGGACCCCACCCCGCCGATGCCGACCACCGCCACATGGGCATCGAAGATGCGCTGTGCGCCGTCAACGCCATACAGGCGCCGGAGCCCGCCGAAACGGCGCTCGAACACCTCGGGCGTGAGGGTGCTCACTCGCGGTCCAGCAGCCACATCTGGAAGCGGAAACCGCCGATGGCACCGAGCACGATGCCAGTAACGGCGATCATGCTGAGGAAGCTCAGGGTGGACAGACCGGAGAGGCCCTGCCCCACGGTACAGCCCAGGGCGGTCACGCCACCCACGCCCATGCAGGCCGCGCCCGCGATATGCAATGCGGTGTCCTGCGTGCTGCGAAAGCCTTCCCAGCGGAAGCTTCCTTCGATCAAGGCGCAGGCGAGAGAGCCCACGACCACGCCCGCGACAGTGACCACGCCGAAGGTGAGCAACTTGGACGTATCGCTGAAGAAGATGATCCAGTCCAGCGTGTAGGCCATCGGCGCGGTGAAGGTGAGCGACTCCATGCGCCCCGAGTTGGAGGCCAGGTAGACCGCATCGAGGGTCTCGGGGTGCTCGGCCACGAAACCCAGGTGACCGCTGACCCACCACATGGCCACGATCACCAGGCCAATGCCCAGGCCACCCAGCACATTGTTGAAGCTGCGGAACTCGGTGCCGAGCAGCGCCCACACCACCAGCGCACCTCCCACCAGCACCGCCAGCAACAGGCCGGCGAGCGCGGGCTCCATGCCCAGCCCGCTGGACACCCACATGGGAATGGCGCCGCCAGCGGGGATGTCGAAAGCCACCTTGTCGACCGTGTTGACGCGAAGCACGGCCAGCACGCCGCGCAAGGTCGCGAAGGCCGCGAAGCCCATGACGAAGAAGACCACCAGGGATTTCAGGCTGCCCGCGCCGATGCGCACCAGCGTCTTGCTGCCGCAACCCGAGGCCAGCACCATGCCGAAACCGAACAGCACGCCGCCCACCAGGGCCGAGAGCCAGATGATCCGGCCGGAGGTGTAGATGGATTTGCCCGCGTCGATCCATCCCAGCCACGCCATGCCGTAGAAGCCGAGCACGGCCACGCCGACGGCCATGCCCCACATGCGCATGCGCGTCCAGTCGCCCATGTTGACGATGTCGCTGATCGCGCCCATGGTGCAGAAATGGGTGCGCTGGGCGATGAAGCCAAAGGCCACGGCCACGGCGAAGGCAGCCCAGAGAACCTGGGTCTGCAGTTTGAGAAAGTCGGCTAATTCCATGGCCGCCATTGTAGGAGGCGGCCAACGACCTCATTCGGCGAAGGCCACGGCACCGCGCTGGCGCCGTGTGCCCTGCGCCTCAGCGCAGGCGCGCGAGGCGTTCGCGGCCAGCCGCGGCGGCTTCCGAATTCGGGTGCGCCTTCACCAGATCCTCGAGCGTCTTGCGCGAGCCCTTGGTGTCCTTGAGTTCGATCTGGCTGTTGGCCATGGCCAGCATGGCTTCGGGCGTGCGCATGTGGGTCGGGAACTCGGTCACGAGGCGGCGGTGGGTATCCACCGCTTCCTTGTAGGCACGGCTCGCGTACTGCGCGTTGCCCAGCCAGTACAGCAACGAAGGCCGGTAGCCGCTGGCGGGATAGCGCACCAGAAAGGCGTTGTACGCACTCGCCGCCGGGCCGAACTCGGATTTGCGCAGCAGGTCCATGGCGGCATCGAAGTCGCGCTTTTCATTGGGCGCGACCGTGAAGCTCTGGCCATCGTGATCGATGCGCAGCGGCTCCACCTTGCGCAAGCGCTCGTCCACGCCCGCCTGCACGTCCTTCTGCTGGCGCTGCAGCTCCGACACTTCGCGGGCCAGTTGCTCGTTCTGTCCGCGCATGCGGGCGAGCTCGGCGCGCAACTGCTCGATCTGGTTGGAGAGTTCTAGCAGGCTGCGGCGGGTGGCCGCATTGCTTTCGCGAGCCTCGGTTTTGGCGGCTTCGTCGGCCTGCTGGTTGGCATCGACCTTCTGGCGCAATTCGATGATGGCCCGGCGGGCTTCATCGTCGCCAAACAGGGCGTGTGCCTGCAGCGGCCACAACGCGGCCGCCGCCAGGGAGCCCGCACCCAGCAGGCTGGAGGCAAAACGCAAGCGGGTCACCATGGGGCTCAACGGTAGGTCAGTTCAACGCGGCGGTTCTTGCTGAATGCCGCTTCGTCGAAACCGGTCTGAGCGGGCTTCTCTTCACCGAAGCTCACGGCCTCCATCTGGCTTTCGGGCACGCCCAGCAGCGACAGGGCGCGGCGAACGGCCTCGGCGCGCTTCTGACCCAGGGCCAGGTTGTACTCACGGCCGCCGCGCTCGTCGGTGTGGCCTTCGAGGTTCACGCGGCGCGTGCGGTTGGCGTTGAGGTAGCGCGCATTGGCTTCCAGCGTGGCGGCCGAGTCGGCCTTCACTTCGAAACTGTCGTAGTCGAAGTAGATCACGCGGCTCAGGGCGTTCGGCTGGGCCGAGTCCGCACCATTGACCGACACGCCCGAGACGCCACGCGGATCCACCGCGCCCGATTGGCCTCCCGCGCCACCGGCACCGGCGGCCGAACCCGTGCGGTCTTCCACCGGCACGTTGTCAAGCTTCACGCCGGAGCTGCAGGCTGCCAGGGCCGCCACCAGGGTGATGCCGGCGATCAGGCGCAGCCAACGGCCCGAGGTGTGAGGAAACGAGTTGGCGGAAGTGTTGTTGTTGGACATGGAAAATTCCTTTGGGAAATAGAAAAGAAGCTGGATGGACGATAGCGGACGCTGCTCAGACTTGCTGTGCGCTGCCGCTCATTTGAGGAAGGGGCCCCATTCGGGTTCGCGGATGTCGCCCTGGGCACCAGCCAGCCGGGTCTTGATGCGACCGTCGACGGTGGTGGTCATGAGCGCTTCCTGGCCCTTGTCGCGGGTGGCGTAGATGATCATGCGGCTGTTGGCCGCAAAGCTCGGGCTTTCGTCGCCACTGGATTCGCTCAAGGCAGTGACCGTGCCGCTGCCCAGGTCCATCACGTGCAGGCGGAAGGCGCCGTTGATGCGGGAGATGAAGGCAAGCCAGCGGCCGTCCGGACTGGGTGCGGGAGAGATGTTGTAGTTGCCGGTGAACGTAAGGCGCTGGGCGTTGCCGCCCTGCGCACCCATGCGGTAGACCTGGGGGGAGCCGCCCCGGTCGCTCACGAAATAGATGCTCTTGCCATCGGGGCTGAACACGGGCTCGGTGTCGATGCTGGCCGACTGGCTCAGGCGCCGGGGTTCGCCGCCGTTGGCGTCCATGGTGTAGATCTGGGCGTTGCCCGAGATCGAGAGCGTGGCCACCACCGAGCGGCCGTCGGGCGACCAGGAGGGCGCGCTGTTGGAGCCCTTGAAGTTGGCCAGCAGGCGGCGCTTGCCGGTGGCGACGTCGTGCGCGTAGATCACCGGCTTGCGTGCCTCGAACGACACATAGGCCAGTTGGCCGCCGCCGGGCGCCCAGCTCGGCGAGATGATGGGCTCGGGGCTGGTGAGCGCGGCGCGTGCGTTCTCGCCGTCGGCATCGGCCACCCAGAGGTTGTAGCGCTGGCCGGCCTTGGTGACATAGGCGATGCGGGTGGAGAACACGCCCTTGACGCCGGTGATCTTCTCGAACACATGGTCGGCGATGCGGTGGGCTGCCAGGCGCAGGTCGGTGGCGCCCACGGGGTAGCTCAGGCCGCCGAGGTCCTGGCCACGCACCACATCCCAAAGGCGGAAGCGCACGTCGAAGCGGCCGTCGGCCAGGCGGGTGACGCTGCCGGTCAGCAGCGAATCCGAGCCGCGTTCGCGCCAGGGTCCGAGGTCGGGGCGCGAGGTTTCGTCCAGGCCACCGGACACCGGATCGACAAAACGGAACTGGCCGCTGCGCTCCAGGTCGGCGCGCACGATGGCGGCGATGTTTTCGCTGGCCACATCGTTGCCGCGGAATCCGACCACGGAAAACGGGAACTGCGTCAGGCCCACACCCGCCACCTCTACCCGGAACTGGGCGTGAGCGGGCGACAGCGGCCACGTCAGCAGAGGTAAGGAGGAAACGAGCCCGAGAACGGATCGCCTGGGAAGGGGGGCCTGCATGTCGTGTCGAGTCAAATCCTGCATCCTGTGTGTGTCGCCTGTGCCTTGGGTTGCGGCGCTGAGAATGCGTCGCAGCCAACCAACTGATAATAACGGAGGGCACTGGGCCTTCCGTGACAAGATGTGTGCACGCCGCTGCCTGCCCGGCATGCATCCGCTGCTTGATTCCCGTGGCGCCACATTGTTCCGCCGATCTGCAAGATTTCCTGAAGCGACCTGCCCTTGACCGATACCGCCCAACCGCAAAAGCCCCTGGACGGCACCCTCACGCAGCGCCTGTTGCGCCTGTGGCCCTACTTCCGCTCGGCCAAGACCGGCATTGTCCTCGCAGCCGCGGCCACCCTGATCGGGGCGCTGACCGAGCCCCTGATCCCTGCCCTGCTCAAGACCTTGCTGGACCGCGGCTTCGCCCAGGGCAATGTCGAGCTGTGGATGGTGCCGGTGGCGCTGATGGGGCTGTTCGGCATCCGGGGCGTGGCCGGCTTCACCGCCCAGTACGCGCTGTCGTACACGGCCAGCCTGGGCCTGCTGAACCTGCGCCGCGCCATGTTCGTCAAGCTCAACGATGCCCAGATGACCCTGTTTGCCCGGCAAAACGCGAGCAAGCTCTCCAACACCCTGGTGTACGAGGTGCAGACCGGCTCGCAGCTGCTGGTGACGGCCTTCCTCACGCTCACCAAGGACAGCCTGGCCGTGGTGGCCCTCATGGGCTACCTGCTCTACCTGAACTGGAAACTCACGCTCATCGTGCTGATGGTGTTCCCGGGCCTGATCCTGATCATGCGGGTGCTCTCGCGCCGTTTCTACAAGCTGACCCGCGACAGCCAGCAGGCCACCGACGAACTGGCGTATGTGGTGGAAGAAAACGTGCTCGCCCACCGCATGGTGCGCCTGCACGGTGCCCAGGCGCGGCAGAGCCAGCGGTTCGACCGCCTGAGCGTGGCCTTGCGGCGCCTTGCGCTCAAGTCCACCATCTCCTCGGCCGCCATGACCCCCCTGACCCAGCTGCTGGCGTCTGCCGCGCTGTCGGCCGTGATCGCGGTGGCGCTCTGGCAAAGCAGCACCAGCGGCGTGACGGTGGGCAACTTCGTGGCCTTCGTCACCGCGATGCTGATGCTGATCACCCCCATCCGGCACCTGGCCGAGATCGCCGCGCCCATCACGCGCGGGCTGGCCGCGCTTGAACGGGGCCTGGAACTCATCGAGCACACGCCCGAGCAGACCGGGGGCACGCACACCGCCGACCGGGTCTCGGGCTCGATTTCGCTGCGCGACGTCTGGGTGCGTTACCCCGCAAAAGACGGCGGCCCCGTCCGTGGGGACGACGACAGCCTGATCGCCCTTCGGGGCGTGTCGCTGGAGATCCGGCCCGGCGAGGTGGTGGCCTTCGTGGGCCCCTCGGGCTCGGGCAAGACCACGCTGGTGAACCTGCTGCCGCGCTTCGTCGAAATCGAGCGCGGCGAGGTGCTGCTCGACGGCGTGCCGCTCCCCGAATGGGAGCTGCGCAGCCTGCGCCGTCAGTACGCCATGGTGAGCCAGGACGTGGTGATGCTCAACGACACGCTGGCCGCCAACGTGGCGCTGGGGGCAGCGGACGATCAGATCGATGAAATGCGCGTGCGCGCGGCGCTCGTCTCGGCCAATCTCGGCGAGCTCATCCAGCGCCTGCCCCAGGGCATCCACAGCACCGTGGGCCACAACGCGGCCGAGCTCTCGGGCGGCCAGCGCCAGCGCCTGGCGATCGCCCGCGCGATCTACAAGGACGCGCCCGTGCTGATCCTGGACGAGGCCACCTCGGCGCTGGACAACGAGTCGGAACGGCTGGTGCAGGACGCCCTGGCCCGCCTCATGAAGGGCCGCACCACCCTGGTGATCGCGCACCGCCTCTCCACCATCGAGCACGCGGACCGCGTGGTCGTGCTGGCCGACGGTCGCATCCGGGAACAGGGCTCGCACCGCGAGCTGCTGCAGGCCGACGGGCTGTACGCGCGCCTGCACGCGCAGAGCTTCCGCCCCGAGGCCTGAGCCCCCGGGCTCAGAGCAGAACGATGTCGTACTGCTCCTGCGTCATCGAGCTTTCGCTCTGCAGGGAGATCGGCTTGCCGATGAAGTCCGACAGGCCTGCCAGGTGGGCACGCTCCTCATCCAGGAACAGCTCGATCACCTTGGGCGAGCCCACCACCCGGAATTCGCGCGGGTTGAAGGCACGCGCCTCGCGCAGGATCTCGCGCAGGATGTCGTAGCAGACGCTGCGCGCCGTCTTCACCGCGCCGCGCCCGCTGCAGGCCTCGCAGGACTCGCTCAACATGTGGGCCAGGGATTCGCGCGTGCGCTTGCGCGTCATCTCCACCAGGCCGAGCTGAGAAAAGCCCCCTGTCATGGTCTTCACCCGGTCGCGAGCGAGTTGCTTGCGGAACTCGGTGAGCACCGCCTCGCGGTGGTCGTCGCGCACCATGTCGATGAAATCCACGATGACGATGCCGCCCAGGTTGCGCAGGCGCAGCTGGCGCGCGATGGCCTGGGCCGCTTCCAGGTTGGTGCGGAACACGGTGTCGTCGAAATTGCGCGCGCCCACGAAACCGCCGGTGTTCACGTCCACCGTGGTCAGGGCCTCGGTCTGGTCGATCACCAGGTAGCCGCCCGACTTCAGGTCCACCCGGCGGCTGAGCGCGCGGGCGATGTCCTCGTCGATGCTGAACAGGTCGAAGATCGGGCGCTCGCCGCTGTAGTGCTGCAGCTTGCCGACGGTGTCAGGCATGAACTCGGCGGCGAAGCCCACCAGCAGGCCGTGCTGCTCGCGCGAATCGATGCGGATCGATTGCGTGTCGGCGCCCACCAGGTCGCGCAGCACGCGCTGCATCAGGTTCAGGTCTTCGTGCAGCAAGGTGGCCGGGGGCTGGCGCGTGGCGGCTTCCTTGATGCGCAGCCAAGTCTTGCGCAGGTAGGCGGTGTCGTCCACCAGCTCCTCGTCGGTGGCGTCCTCGGCGTTGGTGCGCAGGATGAAGCCACCCGCCGGGCTGCCGTCGGCGGTGGCGGTCAGCCGCACGAGCCGCTGGCGCAAGGCCTCGCGCTGGGCGGGCGGGATCTTCTGCGACACACCGATGTGGTTGTCCTGCGGCAGGAACACCAGCAGGCGGCCGGCGATGCTGATCTGGGCCGTGAGGCGCGCGCCCTTGGTGCCGATCGGGTCCTTGAGCACCTGCACCATCAGGGCCTGGCCCTCGAAGATCTGGCGCTCGATGGGCAGCACGGGATTGGGCGCGAGCAGCTTGGCGCCGGCATTCACCGGGACGCCGGCTGCTGCCGGATCCACCTCGTTGGCCGACGGCGTCAGAGGTCGTTCGCGCGGCGCGGCGTGTTTGGCCGCGATGTTGGGCATCAGATCGGCCACATGGAGAAAGGCCGCCCGGTCCAGGCCGATGTCGATGAAGGCCGACTGCATGCCGGGCAGCACGCGCGACACCTTGCCCAGGTAGATGTTGCCCACGAGGCCTCGTTCCAGGGTGCGCTCGAGGTGCACCTCCTGCACGGCCCCCTGCTCCACCACGGCCACGCGCGTCTCCTGGGGAGACCAATTGATCAGAATGTCCTGGCTCATGAAGCCCTTCTCCGTGGCGTTTGGTGTCTCAGATCAACCGCACGCCCGCGGCGTGCAGCACCTGCGCCGTCTCGTGCGCAGGCAAGCCCATGATGCCCGAATAACTGCCGCTGATGTGGCTGACCCACAAACCCGCGCGCCCCTGGATGCCATAGGCGCCGGCCTTGCCCATGGGCTCGCCGGTGGCCACGTAGCGGCGGATCTGTGCGGCGCTCAGCGGTTCGAACGTGACGCGGGACGTGCACAAGGCCAGCCAGGTGCGATCGCCCCGGGCACCCGGTTTGCCCACGGCGACCGCCGTCAGAACCCGGTGTTGCCGGCCCGCCAGATCGGCCAGCATGCGGGCGGCCTCGGCTTCATCGGCGGGCTTGCCAAGGATGCGGCGGCCCAGCGCCACGGTGGTGTCCGCGCACAGCACGGGGGCACTCGGCAGGCGGCGGCGCTTCAAACGCGCCAGCGAGGCTTCCAGCTTGAGCGCGGTAACCCGTCGCACGTAGGTCGTGGGCGCCTCACCCGGCAGCACCGCCTCCAGCGACTCCACATCCTCCTCGGCATCGGGCAACAGCAGTTCGCAGCGCACCCCCCACTGCTCCAGCAGCTGCCGACGGCGCGGGCTCTGGGAAGCCAGGTAGATGAAATCGGTCATTCGCGGTGATAAGGATGGTTGGCGTTGACCGACCAGGCGCGGTACAGCTGCTCGATCAGCAGCACCCGCACCATGGCGTGCGGCAGGGTCAGGTCGGACAGGCGGATGCGCTGGTGGGCCGCGGCGCGGAAGGCCGGCTCCAGGCCGTCGGGCCCACCGATCACCAGGGCAACGTCATCGCCCTCCAGCTGCCACTGCTGCAGTTGCTGCGCCAGGGCCTTGGTGGTAAGCGTGGTACCGCGTTCATCGAGCGCGACCACGCGGCTGCCACGGGGAATGGCGGCCTCGATGCGCTCGCGCTCCGCGGCGAGCAGCGTCTCCAGGGTCTTGGAGCCGCGGGGCTCGGTCTTCACGGACTTGAGCTCCACCCGCAGCTCGGGCGGGAAGCGCTTGGCGTAATCGTCGTAGGCGGTCTGGGCCCAGTCAGGCACCCGCTGCCCGACCGCGACGATCAGCAGCCTCATGCCTTCTTCTTGGCGGCCGGTTGGCTGGTTTTCCTGGCCGCGGGTTTGGCCACCGACTTGGCGGCGGGCTTGGCGGTCTTCTTGGCCACGGGTTTGCCGACCACCACCTTGGGCAGGGGCGCCTTCTTGGCGGCGGTGGCGCCGCGCTTGGGTGCGGCGGCCTTGCTGGTGCTGGCCGGGCTCTTCTTCGCGGGCGCGGGCGGCGCGGCTTTGGCGGCCGCCTTGCGCACCACCTTCTTGGCAGAAACGGGGGCGGCCTCAGGCGCCTTGGCAGCCCTCTTCTTGGCGGCGGGCTTGGCCGGCGCGGCCGGCTTTTCGGTGCCGTGCTTGAGGCGCACGGGCTTGGCGCCCCAGATTTCTTCCAGGCGGTAGTACTGGCGGATCACGGGCTGCATCACGTGCGCCACGGCGGCGCCGCAGTCCACGATGATCCATTCGCCGTTGTCTTCACCCTCGATGCGCGGCTTGTCGAAGCCCGCTTCACGCACGGCATCGCGCACGCTGGCGGCGAGTGCCTTGGTCTGGCGGTTGGACGTGCCGCTGGCCACGATGACCCGCTCGAACAGGGGGGAGAGGTACTCGGTGTTGAAAACCACGATGTCCTGACCCTTGACGTCCTCGAGCCCATCGACGATGGCCCTCTGGAGTCGCTGGATGTCTTTCTTGGCTGTGGTTTCGCTGGTCATGTAGGAGGCTGGTAGAGGTGGTGTTGTGAAATATAGCGTGCGACGGGCTCGGGCACCAGAACATCCAGCGCGCCGGTGCTCTGCGCGGGTTGGCCCACGCGGGCGCGCACGGCCGTCGCGCTGATGTTCTTCAGGGGCATGTTGAGCAGCTCGAAGGGAAGATCGACGCTGGAGAGATCGGTTTCGATGGCCTGGTCGAGAGGGAGATCGGCACCGATATTGGTGGCCCGGTTGGCCACGGCCAGCGTGGCCAGGTCGAGCACCTCCTGCCAGCGCACCCAGTTCTTGAACGCCAGCAACTGGTCGGCGCCGAGGATCAGGAACAGCTGGGCCTGCGGGTACTCGCGCTTGAGTTCGCGCAAGGTGTCGGCGGTGTAGCTCGGGCCTTCGCGGTGGATTTCGCGCTGGTCCAGCTGCACGTGCGGCAGATCGCCAAAGGCAAGTTCGCACATGGCCACGCGGTCATCGGCGGGCGACAGCACGCGCGACTTGTGCCAGGCATGGCCCGTGGGCAGGATGTGCAGCGCATCGAGGCCAAGTTGCTTGAGCGCGGTTTCGGCCAGCGCGCGGTGCGCCCAATGCGGGGGGTCGAACGCCCCACCGAACATGCCCACGCGCCGGGGTGGCGAGGTAGAGGCCATCAGATCCAGTCCTTGCGCACCAGAAACTCCTTGTACAGCCGGTCTTCCGGCGTGCCTTTTTTCGTCTTGCGGTTGTAGGCCCAGCTCACCAGCGGCGGCATGGACAGCAGGATCGACTCGGCCCGTCCGCCGGACTGCAGCCCGAAATGCGTGCCTCGATCCCAGACGAGGTTGAACTCCACGTAGCGGCCGCGCCGGTACAGCTGGAAGCTGCGCTCGCGCTCGCCGTAGGGCGTGTTCTTGCGGCGGTCGACGATGGGCAGGTAGGCGTCCAGGAAGGCGTCACCCACCGAACTAATCATGGCGAAGCTGCCATCGAAGCCCAACTCGGAGAAATCGTCGAAGAACACCCCACCGATGCCGCGCTGCTCATCGCGGTGCTTGAGATGGAAATACTCGTCGCACCAGGTCTTGAAGCGCGGGTACTTGTCCACACCGAAGGGATCGAGCGCGTTCTTCGCCGAGCGGTGGAAATGCACCGCGTCCTCTTCAAAACCGTAGTACGGCGTCAGGTCCATGCCGCCGCCGAACCAGCACACGGGCTCGCCCCCCTCGGGCGTGGCGGCGATCATGCGCACGTTCATGTGCACCGTGGGCACATAGGGATTGCGCGGGTGGAACACCAGCGAAACACCCATGGCCTCGAAGGGCGCACCGCTCAGCTCGGGTCGGTGCTGCGTGGCCGAAGGCGGCAGGCGGGGCCCGGTGACGTGGGAAAAACCGCAACCGGCGCGCTCGAAGACGGCACCGTCCTCGAGTATCTGCGTGACCCCACTGCCCTGCAGCGGCTCGCCGGCCGGCTTGGTCCAGCGGTCCACCACGAAGCTGCCCCCATCGACCAGCGCCACGGTGGAGACGATGCGGTCCTGCAGATCGGTGAGGTACTCACGCACAAAGGACGTGGGGGTCTGTTGCATGCTCATGCCGGATCGACGGAAAGGGGCCTGGACAAAGGTTGCACGGGGCTGGCGAGTTCGGGATGCAGGCCGCGCACGCTCTCGTACGACGCGGCCATGCGGGCGTAGTCCGCCGCCTCGTCGCCGCTCAGGCGGATGAAGTCGGTGACGTTCACCTGCTTGCGACTGTAATCGAGCTGGATGAGGGCCACAGGCACGTCCGCACCCAGCGCCACCTGGTAGAAGCCGCTGCGCCATCCTGGCGCGCGCCGGCGTGTGCCTTCGGGCGAGAGCGCCAGCCACAGCAGGCGCCCCTCCTGCCGATGCCGGGTCATCACGGCCACCATCTCCCCCACCACGCCGCGAGGCGACTGGCGATCGAGTGGGATGCCGCCCAGCCACCGCATCCAGGCGCCCAGCACCGGCACGCGGAACAGCGTGTCCTTGCCCCAGAAGCGCGCCGGCACGCCAATGGCCCACTTGGCCAGCAGCATCACGATGAAGTCCCAGTTGCTGGTGTGGGGATAGACGATGGCCACGCCCTGCAGGCGAGGAAAACCATCAAAGCGCAACTGCCAGCCCAGGCGGGACAGCAGCCAGCGCGACAGCGAAGAACCACGGAACCGGACCGCGTGTGGCCCGGGGTAGTCGGCGGAGGGGTTCAAAGTGCGCGGTACCCGATGTCGCGGCGGCACTGCATGCCGTCGAAGTGGATCGCGTCCACCACCTCGTAGGCGCGTTGCCGCGCCTCGGCCACCGTGTTCGCCAGCGCCGTCACGCAGAGCACGCGCCCGCCCGACACCTGCACCGCGCCTTGTGCACCGCTGCTGGTGCCGGCATGGAAGACCATGCGATCGGCTTCGTCGGCCGGCAGGCCGCTGATGGCGTCGCCCTTGCGCGGGCTCAGCGGGTAACCGGCGGCGGCCAGCACCACGCCCAGCGCCACACGGGGGTCCCAGTCCAGCGCCACGCGATCGAGCTCGCCTCGGGTGGCCGAGAGCAGCACCTGGGCCAGATTGCTGCGCAGCCGCATCATGATGGGCTGTGTCTCCGGGTCGCCCATGCGGCAGTTGAACTCCAGCGTCTTGACCTGCCCGTCGGGCGTGATCATCAGGCCCGCGTAGAGGAAGCCGGTGTAGGGAATGCCGTCGGCCTTCATGCCGCGCAGCGTGGGCAGGATCACCTCGTTCATGGCGCGCTCGTGCACCGCCGGCGTGACCACCGGCGCGGGGGAGTACGCCCCCATGCCACCGGTGTTGGGGCCCTGGTCGGCGTCCAGCAGGCGCTTGTGGTCCTGGCTGGTCGCCAGGGCCAGGGCGTGCTCGCCGTCGCACAGCACGATGAAGCTGGCTTCCTCACCCACGAGGAATTCCTCGATCACGACGCGCGCCCCACCCTCGTTGTGGGCCACGCCCAGGGTGTTGTCGACCAGCATGAAGTCGATCGCCTCGTGCGCTTCGGCTGCGGTCATGGCCACCACCACGCCCTTGCCAGCGGCCAGGCCATCGGCCTTGATCACGATGGGCGCGCCCTCGGCGTCCACGTAGGCGTGCGCGGCGGCCGGATCGGTGAAGGCCTGGTACTTCGCCGTGGGAATGCCATGGCGCTGCATGAACGCCTTGGAAAACGCCTTGGAACTCTCCAGCTGCGCGGCGGCCTTGGTCGGGCCGAAGATGGGCAGGCCATGGGCACGGAATTCATCCACCACACCAGCCGCCAGGGGCGCCTCCGGGCCCACCACCGTGAGGGCGATGCTCTGCCCTTGCGCCCAGGCACGCAGCGCCGCCTTGTCGGTGATATCGAGGTTCGTCAGCACCGGGTCGCGCGCGGTGCCGGCATTGCCGGGCGCCACGAAAACCTGTTGCACGCCTTCGGCTTGAGCCAGCTTCCAGGCCAGCGCATGTTCGCGGCCACCGCCGCCAATCACGAGTACTTTCATCCGGGCCGACCTTTATTCGCCGATTTCGGCGTTGTGGAACACGTCCTGCACGTCGTCCAGGTCCTCCAGCACGTCCAGCAGCTTCTGCATGCGCGCGGCGTCGTCGCCCGTCAGCTCGATGGTGTTTTCGGCCCGCATCGTGACCTCGGCCACCTCGGGCTTGAGACCGGCGGCCTCCAGCGCGTTCCTGACGGCCTCGAAGGTCACCGGCGAGGTCAGTACCTCAATCGCGCCATCGCCGTCGCTGATCACGTCGTCGGCACCCGCCTCCAGCGCGATTTCCATGACCTTGTCTTCGGACGTGCCCGGCGCGAACACCAACTGGCCGCAGAGCTTGAACTGGAACGACACCGAGCCATCGGTGCCCAGGTTGCCGCCGTACTTGCTGAAAGCGTGCCGCACCTCGGCCACCGTGCGCACGCGGTTGTCGGTCATGGTGTCGACGATCACGGCCGCACCGCCGATGCCGTAGCCCTCGTAGCGGATTTCTTCCAGGGCCTGGCCTTCCAGGTTGCCCGAGGCCTTGTCCACGTTGTATTTGATGCGGTCGGCCGGCATGTTGGCGGCCTTGGCCTTGTCGATGGCCAGCCGCAGCCGCGGGTTCATCGCCGGGTCCCCGCCGCCCTGGCGGGCCGCCACGGTGATCTCGCGGATCACGCGCGTCCAGATCTTTCCGCGCTTTTCATCCTGGCGACCCTTGCGGTGCTGAATATTTGCCCATTTGCTGTGTCCGGCCACGAAATTGTCCTTTTGCCCGTTCTGGCTTTGATCTAATAAGCCTGCGATTTTACGTTTTCACCCGAACCGCCTTCCCTGAGGAACCCTTGCCATGGCCGAACCGATGCTGATCGCCCAGAACGCCACCACCACCTGCCAGCTGTTGCCCGGGCTCGCGAACCGCCATGGCCTGATCACCGGCGCCACGGGCACGGGCAAGACCGTGACCCTGCAGACGCTGGCCGAGCAGTTCTCGAACATCGGCGTGCCGGTGTTCATGGCCGACGTCAAGGGTGACCTTTCCGGCATCAGCCAGCCGGGCAGCTTCGGCGAGAAGATGAGCGCCATCCTGAAAGACCGGGGCATCACCCCACCCGCCTCGCACGCCTGCCCCACCACGCTGTGGGACGTGTTCGGCGAGCTGGGCCACCCGGTGCGCGCCACCATCAGCGACATGGGCCCGCTGCTGCTCGCGCGCATGCTCAACCTCAACGACACCCAGGCCGGCGTGCTCAACCTGGTGTTCAAGATCGCCGACGACAACGGCCTGCTGCTTCTCGACATGAAAGACCTGCGGGCCATGCTGCAGCACATCGGCGACAACGCCAAGCAGTTCACCACCGAGTACGGCAACATCAGCGCCGCCAGCATCGGAGCCATCCAGCGCGGGCTGATGCAGGTCGAGCAGCAAGGGGGCGACAAGTTCTTCGGCGAGCCCATGCTCGACATCAGCGACTTCATGCAGACGGTGGACGGCAAGGGCGTGATCAATGTGCTGGCGGCCGACAAGCTGATGAACGCGCCGCGCCTGTACGCCACCTTCCTGCTGTGGATGCTGTCCGAGCTGTTCGAGACCCTGCCCGAGATCGGCGACCCGGACAAGCCCAAGCTGGTCTTCTTCTTCGACGAAGCCCACCTGCTGTTCAACGAAGCACCCAAGGTGCTGATCGAGCGCATCGAGCTCGTGGTGCGGCTGGTGCGCTCCAAGGGTGTGGGGGTCTATTTCGTCACGCAGAACCCGCTTGACATTCCCGACAGCGTGCTCGGTCAGCTCGGCAACCGCGTGCAGCACGCGCTGCGCGCCTTCACGCCCCGCGACCAGAAGGCCGTGAAATCCACCGCCCAGACCATGCGTCCCAAGGCGGGACTGGACATCGAAGCCGCGATCACCGAGCTGGCCGTGGGCGAAGCCCTGGTCAGCTTGCTCGACCCCAAGGGCCGCCCGACCGAGACCGAGCGCGTCTTCGTGGTGCCGCCAGGCAGCCAGCTGGGCCCCATCACCGACGCCCAGCGCCAGCAACTGCGCCAGAACTCGCTGGTGGCGGGTGTGTACGAAAAGGTGGTGGACCGCGAAAGCGCCTACGAGATGTTTGCCAACCACGCCGGAAAACGCGGCGCGGAGGAACCCACCGAAGCGTCCTCGGCCGCGAAGACGCCCCGCATTCCGGGCGCGGACAAGCAGCAGGCACCGGCCGAGAGCGGCGGCTTCGGCAACATGGTCAACGAAGCGCTGTTCGGCCGCACCGGCCCACGTGGCGGGCAATACGACGGCCTGGTGCAGACCATGGCCAAGACGGCGGCCCGCAGCGTGGCCAGTGGCCTGGGCCGCCAGATCGTGCGCGGCATGCTCGGTGGCCTGCTGGGTGGCAGCAAGAAGCGCTGATCCGGCGATCGCCCAAGAAAAAAGGCCCGGTATGACCGGGCCTTCTTCATTCAGACGTCGTCGGAACTCAGCCCGCCGTGGCTTCCTCGGGCTTGGCCTTGCCTTCCTTCTTCGACAAAGGCTGGATGTCGAGCATGACCTCCTGCGTTTCCTTGCCCGCTTCGTCCTGCTTGGTCTCGATGTCCACCGTCAGGCGCCCACCTTCGGTGAGGCGCCCGAACAGCAGTTCGTCGGCCAGGGCGCGGCGGATCGTGTCCTGAATCAGGCGCTGCATCGGGCGCGCGCCCATCAGCGGGTCGAAGCCCTTCTTCGCCAGGTGCTTGCGAAGCCCGTCGGTGAACGTGACCTCGACCTTCTTCTCGGCCAGTTGCGTTTCCAGCTGGAGCAGGAACTTGTCGACCACGCGCATGATGATGTTCTCATCCAGCGCCTTGAAGCTGACGGTCGCATCCAGGCGGTTGCGGAACTCGGGCGTGAACAGGCGCTTGATGTCGGCCATCTCGTCGCCCGCTTCTCGCGGGTTCGTGAAACCGATGGTCGCCTTGTTCATGGTCTCGGCACCCGCGTTCGTCGTCATGATGATGATGACGTTGCGGAAGTCGGCCTTGCGCCCGTTGTTGTCGGTCAGCGTGCCATGGTCCATCACCTGCAGCAGCACGTTGAAGATGTCCGGGTGCGCCTTCTCGATTTCGTCGAGCAGCAGCACGCAGTGCGGCTTCTTGGTGATGGCCTCGGTCAGCAGGCCACCCTGGTCGAAGCCCACGTAGCCGGGGGGCGCACCGATCAGGCGGCTCACGGCATGGCGCTCCATGTACTCCGACATGTCGAAGCGGATCAGGTCGATGCCCATGATGTAGGCCAGCTGCTTGGCGGCTTCGGTCTTGCCGACGCCGGTGGGGCCGCTGAACAGGAAGGCACCAATCGGCTTGTCTGCCTTGCCCAGGCCCGAACGCGCCATCTTGACCGACGACGCCAGCACTTCCAGAGCCTTGTCCTGGCCGAACACCACGCTCTTGAGGTCGCGCTCCAGCGTCTGCAGCTTGCTGCGGTCGTCGTTGGACACGTTCGCCGGGGGAATGCGGGCGATCTTGGCCACGATTTCCTCGACCTCGGCCTTGCTGATGGTCTTCTTGCGCTTGGACACCGGCAGGATGCGCTGGGCGGCGCCGGCCTCGTCGATCACGTCGATGGCCTTGTCGGGCAGGTGGCGGTCGTTGATGTATTTCGCGCTGAGTTCGGCGGCGGCCTGCAAGGCGGCCACGGCGTATTTCACGCCATGGTGCTCTTCAAAGCGCGACTTCAGCCCCTTGAGGATGTCCACCGTCTCGGCCACCGTCGGCTCGACCACGTCGACCTTCTGGAAACGGCGCGACAACGCCGCGTCTTTTTCGAAGATGCCGCGGTACTCGCTGAAGGTGGTGGCGCCGATGCACTTGAGCTGGCCGCTGGAGAGCGCCGGCTTGAGCAGGTTGGACGCGTCCAGCGTGCCCCCCGAGGCGGCTCCCGCACCGATCAGCGTGTGGATCTCGTCGATGAACAGGATGGCGTTGGGCTTGTCCTTGAGCGACTTGAGCACACCCTTGAGGCGTTGCTCGAAATCACCGCGGTACTTGGTGCCGGCCAGCAAAGCGCCCATGTCGAGCGAGTAGACGGCAGACTCGGCGAGGATCTCGGGCACGTCGCCCTGGGTGATGCGCCAGGCCAGGCCCTCGGCGATGGCGGTCTTGCCCACGCCGGCTTCGCCCACCAGCAGTGGGTTGTTCTTGCGGCGGCGGCACAGGATCTGGATCACGCGCTCGACCTCGTACTCGCGGCCGATCAGCGGGTCGATCTTGCCATCCTTGGCCATCTGGTTCAGGTTCTGGGTGAACTGCTCCAGGGGCGAGGCTTTCTCGTTGCCCTTGGCTTCGCTGGCTTCCTCGTTCTCGGCCGCGCTCTCGCCCGACTTGGTGGGCTCCGGTGGGTCGCTCTTGCGGATGCCGTGGGCGATGAAGTTCACCACGTCCAGGCGCGTCACGCCCTGCTGGTGCAGGTAGTAAACGGCGTGCGAGTCCTTCTCGCCGAAGATGGCCACCAGCACGTTGGCGCCGGTGACTTCCTTCTTGCCGTTGCCGGTGGACTGCACGTGCATGATGGCGCGCTGGATGACGCGCTGAAAGCCCAGCGTGGGCTGGGTGTCCACCTCGTCGGTGCCGGCCACCTGCGGGGTGTTGTCCTTGATGAAGTTCGTCAAGGATTTGCGAAGGTCGTCGATGTTGGCCGAGCAGGCGCGCAAAACCTCGGCGGCGCTGGGGTTGTCCAGCAGCGCGAGCAACAGGTGCTCCACCGTGATGAATTCGTGCCGCTGCTGCCGGGCCTCGACAAAGGCCATATGCAAGCTGACTTCAAGTTCCTGGGCAATCATTGGGCACGTCCTTTGGGCTGGGTGATCGGAGAGGCAATCGTCTGGTTCAAAAAGGTCAAGAGGGCTGACTAGGGCTCAGATGGGGTGGATTCGGATTTATTCAACCGGTTCACTCAGACATTGCAATGGATGCCCCGCCGCCCGGGCGGCCTGGAGCACCTGATCCACTTTGGTGCTGGCGACATCGCGCGAATACACGCCGCAGATGCCTTTTCCTTCCAGATGGATCTTGAGCATGATCTGGGTGGCGGTCTCCCGGTCCTTGCTGAAAAACTCCTGGATGACGTGCACCACGAACTCCATGGGCGTGAAATCGTCGTTGAGCAGCACCACCTGGAACATCTGGGGAGGTTGGGTGCGCTGCGCGCGCCGCTCCAGCACCACCGAGTCGTCGCTGCCCGTGCTGGGGGGCGAGACGACAGGGTTGGGCGGTTTCTTGGGGTTCTGGGTGGCCATGAAAATGATTCTAGCGGTGCGCGTTGCACCGCCACATCGTGCGGGAATACAACAGCCTCCCGACGGCCCGAAACAGCAGTGCCTTCGGGTCGGCGGGGGGTGTGGCAACCTGCATCAGCCATGCGTCATTGTGAAGCGAAAGCTGACTTGAAAACCACCGAGTTGGGCGGCATTCGTGCGCTTCTTCCCACCGCACGCCTGGGCGGGGGGAACGGATCGGCCGCCCGGGCGCGATTTACATGCTCTCGATCATCACGTCGCCAAAACCGGAGCAGCTGACCTGGGTGGCGCCGGACATCAGCCGCGCGAAGTCGTGGGTCACCTGCTTGCTGTCGATGGCGCTGCGCAGGGCGGCGATGACCACGTCGGCGGCCTCCTTCCAACCCAGGTGCCGAAGCATCATCTCGGCGGCAAGGATTTCGGCGCATGGGTTGGCGTAGTCCTTGCCCGCGAACCTGGGCACGGGGCCGTGGGTGGGCTCGAAGCACGCCAGGGAATCGGACAGGTTGGCACCCGGCGCAATGCCGATGCCGCCCACCTGGGCCGCCAGCGCGTCGGCGATGTAGTCGCCGTTGAGGTTGAGCGTGGCCACCACCGAGAAGTCCAGCGGGCGCAACAGGATCTGTTGCAGGAAGTCGTCGGCAAAACAGTCCTTGATGACGATGTCCCGGCCGGTCTTCGGGTTGCGGAACTGGCACCACGGCCCGCCGTCGAGCAAGGCCGCGCCGAATTCCTTCTGGGCCAGCGCGTAGGCCCAGTCGCGGAAGCCGCCTTCCGTGTAGCGCATGATGTTGCCCTTGTGCACGATGGTCACGCTGGGCTTGTCGTGGTCGATGGCGTACTGGATCGCCTTGCGCATCAGGCGCTCGGTACCCTCCATGGACACGGTCTTGATGCCGATGCCCGAGGTGGCCGGGAAACGGATGCTGATCACGCCCATTTCTTCCTGAAGCAGGCGAATCAGGCTTTGCGCCTGAGGAGAGCCGGCCTCGTACTCGATCCCGGCATAGATGTCTTCCGAGTTCTCGCGGAACACCACCATGTTGGTTTTCTCGGGCTCCTTCAGCGGTGACGGAACGCCCTCGAAGTACTGCACAGGACGCAGGCAGACATAGAGGTCGAGCGCCTGGCGCAGCGCCACGTTCAGCGAGCGGAACGGCCCACCGGCAGGCGTGGACAAGGGACCTTTGATGGACACCACGTGAGCGCGCAAGGCGTCCAGGGTTTCCTCCGGCAGCCAGACGTCCGGCCCGTAGACCTGGGTGGCCTTCTGGCCGACATAGACCTCCATCCAGTGGATTTTGCGGCGGCCACCATAGGCCTTGGCCACGGCGGCGTCCACCACCTTGAGCATCACCGGCGTGATGTCCAGGCCGGTGCCGTCGCCTTCGATGTAAGGCACGATGGGTTCGTCAGGCACCTGGAGCGACATGTCGGCATTGACGGTGATCTTCTGACCTTGGGCGGGCACGCGGATGTACTGGTACATGTCGATGGGGGTCCAGAGGGCTGAGGAAGGGAACAAGAGCGCGAATTCTAGACTCGGAGCTTCAGCCCCCGCCTGGCCGTGCCCCGATGGCAGACAATGCGGGCCTGACCCGACTTACCCGCTTCACCGCATGAAACGCCTGCTCACCCGCCTGATCTGCCTGTTCTTCCTGCTGTCGGGGCCGGCCTGGTCTCAGGAAGGGCCCCAGCTCCAGTTGCCCCGTGTCGGCCTGTCGGCCGGCATGCACCTGATCCAGGCGCAGGTCGCGGCCACGCCGCAGGAGCGCGCCGTGGGGCTGATGTTCCGCAAGGAGATGCCGGTCAACGAAGGCATGCTGTTCGTGTTCGAGCAGCCCTCCGGCCAGTGCTTCTGGATGAAAAATACGCTGCTGCCGCTGACGGCCGCGTTCGTGGCCGACGACGGCACCATCGTCAACCTCGCGAACATGCAGCCCCAGAGCCTGGACTCGCACTGCTCGGCCAAGCCGGTGCGCTACGTGCTCGAAATGCACCAGGGCTGGTTCGACAAGCGCGGCATCAAGGCCGGCTCGCGCCTGAGCGGCGCCCCGTTCACCAAGTAAGAAAGCCACCGTTTCCGGTGGCCTTCTTTCTGCGTCAGGCCTTCAGCAAGGCCAGCGCCGCGTTGAACGTCTTGCTGGGGCGCATGATGGTCTCCAGCTTGGCGAAGTCGGGCTTGTAGTAACCGCCGATGTCGACTGGCTTGCCCTGCACGTCGGCCAGTTCCTTGACGATGGTCTTCTCGTTGTCGGCCAGCGCCTTGGCCAGGGGCGCGAACTTGTCGGCCAGCGCCTTGTCTTCGGTCTGCGCGGCCAGTTCCTGGGCCCAGTACAGCGCCAGGTAGAACTGGCTGCCCCGGTTGTCGAGCTGGCCGGTCTTGGGCGACGGGTTCTTGTTGTTGTCCAGCAGCTTGCCGGTGGCCGCGTCCAGGGTCTTGGCCAGCAGCTTGGCGGAGGCGTTGTTGTTCTTCAGGCCCAGGTCCTCGAAGCTCACGGCCAAGGCCAGGAACTCACCCAGGGAATCCCAGCGCAGGTGGTTCTCTTCCACCAGCTGCTGCACGTGCTTGGGGGCGGAGCCGCCGGCACCGGTTTCGTACATGCCGCCACCAGCCATCAGGGGCACGATGGACAGCATCTTGGCGCTGGTGCCCAGTTCCATGATCGGGAACAGGTCGGTCAGGTAGTCGCGCAGGATGTTGCCGGTGGCGCTGATGGTGTCCTGTCCGCGGATCACGCGCTCCAGGGTGTAACGCATGGCGCGCACCTGGCTCATGATCTGGATGTCCAGACCGGCCGTGTTGTGCTCGTGCAGGTACATCTTGACCTTGGTGATCAGCTGGGCTTCGTGCGGGCGGTAGGCATCGAGCCAGAACACCACGGGCATGCCCGAGTTGCGCGCGCGGGTCACGGCCAATTTGACCCAGTCGCGGATGGCGGCGTCCTTGACCTGGCACATGCGCCAGATGTCGCCCTGCTCCACGTCCTGGCTCATCAGCACTTCGCCGGTGGCCAGGTCGGTGATGTTGGCCACGCCGTCTTCGGGGATCTCGAAGGTCTTGTCGTGCGAGCCATATTCCTCGGCCTGCTGGGCCATCAGGCCCACGTTGGGCACAGTGCCCATCGTCTTGGGGTCGAACGCGCCGTGCCATTTGCAGAAGTTGATCATCTCCTGGTAGATGCGGGCGAAGGTCGATTCGGGCATCACGGCCTTGACATCCTTCAGGCGGCCGTCGGCGCCCCACATCTTGCCGCTGTTGCGGATCATCGCCGGCATGGAGGCGTCGACGATCACGTCATTGGGCGAATGGAAGTTGGTGATGCCCTTGGCCGAGTCGACCATGGCCAGCTCGGGGCGGCCTTCGTGGCAGGCGTGCAGGTCGCGCTTGATCTCGTCCTGCTTGCTCTGCGGCAGCGTGGCGATCTTGTTGTACAGATCCACCATGCCGTTGTTGACGTTCACGCCCAGTTCGTCGAACAGCTTGCCGTGTTTTTCGAAGGCTTCGCGGTAGAAGATGCGCACGCAGTGGCCGAACACGATGGGGTGCGACACCTTCATCATGGTGGCCTTGACGTGCAGCGAGAACATCACGCCGGTCTTGCGCGCGTCCTCGATCTCCTTTTCGTAGAAGGCCAGCAGCGCCTTCTTGCTCATGAACATCGAGTCGATCACCTCACGGTCCAGCAGCGCGACCTTGGGCTTGAGCACGATGGTCTTGCCGCTCTTGGTGATCAGCTCCATCTTGACGTCGCGCGCCTTGTCCAGGGTCATGGACTTCTCACCGTGGTAGAAGTCGCCGTGGTGCATGTGCGAGACGTGCGAACGCGAAGCCTGGCTCCACTCACCCATGCTGTGCGGGTTCTTGCGGGCGTATTCCTTCACCGCCTTGGGGGCGCGGCGGTCCGAGTTGCCCTCGCGCAGCACCGGGTTCACCGCACTGCCGGTGCACTTGTTGTAGCGGGCGCGGATGTCCTTTTCCTCGTCCGTCTTCGGGCTCTCGGGGAAGTCCGGGATCTTGTAGCCCTTTTGCTGCAGCTCGCTGATGGCGGCCTTCAGCTGCGCCACCGACGCGCTGATGTTGGGCAGCTTGATGATGTTGGCCTCAGGCTTGAGCGTGAGTTTGCCCAGCGCGGCCAAGTCGTCGCTGACGCGCTGTTCTTCGGACAGGTACTCAGGGAAAGCCGCCAGCACGCGCCCGGCCACCGAGATGTCGGCGGTGGTGACGTTGATGCCCGCGGGCGCCGCGAAGGTGCGGATGACGGGGAGGAACGCACTGGTGGCCAGCAAGGGGGCCTCGTCCGTCAGGGTGTAGATGATGGTGGGTTGCTGGCTGCTCATTGCTTATCTCCAGAGGTTGTTGGGTGCGGTGCCGACCGGCATCCACGCAGGTCGCGCGGATACGGTGATCGGTATCCCGTGATTGTGCTTTCAGCGCAAGGACCAGGCATTCGTTTTTGGGATCACATTCCCACAATACAAAACACGCGCAAAAAAAATTGCATGCTTTCATGCCGCCAGACAGCAAAAAGGGCCCGAAGGTCACCCTCCGAGCCCTTGATGCTGGCGCATGCGATCAGGCGAAGTTGGCTTCGGCGAACGACCAATTCACCAGTTTGTCGAGGAAGGTCTCGACGAACTTGGGGCGCAGATTGCGGTAGTCGATGTAGTAGGCGTGCTCCCACACGTCCACGGTCAGCAGGGCCTTGTCGCCCGTGGTCAGCGGGGTGCCGGCTGCGCCCATGTTGACGATGTCGACCGAGCCGTCGGCCTTCTTCACCAGCCAGGTCCAGCCCGAGCCGAAGTTGCCCACGGCGGACTTGACGAAGGCTTCCTTGAACGCGGCATAGCTGCCCCACTTGGCCGTGATGGCCGCGGCCAGCGCGCCGGAAGGCTCACCACCGCCGTTGGGCTTCATGCAGTTCCAGAAGAAGGTGTGGTTCCAGATCTGGGCCGAGTTGTTGTAGATGCCGCCGCTGGACTTCTTGATGATGGACTCGAGGTCCATGTTCTCGAACTCCGTGCCCTTTTGCAGGTTGTTCAGGTTGACCACATACGCGTTGTGGTGCTTGCCGTGGTGGTACTCGAGCGTCTCGCGGCTGTAGTGCGGGGCCAGGGCGTCCAGGTCGTAGGGCAGTTTGGGCAGCGTGTGTTCCATGGGGTTCCTCTTGCGTTGGTGTTGTGAAATGGCGCGCTTGGCCGCGGGAAGCGGGGCACAAGGCAATCGGGCCTCCGCATTGTAGGCAAGGCCAGTGACGGCAGAGCGATCAGGGTTTCTCGGCCCTCGGGGATTCAGCCTTCCACCCTCACATCCAGCGGGCCATCGGCCAGCGTCGCGCGCAGCGATTGCCCGGGCCGGGCTTGAGCGGCGCGCGTGAGCGCAGCACCATGTTCGTCGGTGAGAAAGGCATAGCCCCGCTGCAGCACGAGTTGCGGATCGAGCAGGCCCAGCGCAGCCTGGCCGCGCTGCAACCGCTGCCGCTGCGCCTCCAGCGCACGCCGCAAGGATGGCGGCAACTGGGTCTGCAAGGTCTGCAGGCGGTTGTGCTGGCGCTGGATCGCCAGCGAACCGCTGCGCTGCAAGCCGTGCTCCAGGCTGGCCAGGTGCCGCAGGCTGTCGTGGATGCGCCCGGAGGGCCGCCCCAGGCGCTGGGCCAGGCGGTCAAGCCGCTGACCGCGCTGATCGATGTCCGAATAGGCGCCATCGCTCAGGCGTTCCTGCAGGTAGGCCAGTTCACCGAGGCGTTGCACTTTCGTGGGCGCGCACAGCTCGGCCGCCGCCGTCGGCGTGGGCGCGCGAAGGTCGGCCACGAAATCGGCCAAAGTGAAGTCGGTCTCATGTCCGACGCCGCACACCACGGGCATCGGGGCCTGCGCGATGGTGCGCACCAGCACCGGGTCGTTGAATGACCACAGGTCTTCCAGCGACCCGCCGCCGCGCACGAGCAGCAGCACCTCGCTTTCACCGGTGTCGGCATGCCGGCGGTAAGCGGCCTGCAGCGCGATGCACAGCTCGGCAGGCGCCTGTGCGCCCTGCACGGCCGCCGGGTAGATGACCACCGGGATGTGGGGCACCCGCCGCCTCAACGCCGTGACCACATCGCGCAAGGCCGCCGCACCCAGAGACGTGACGATGCCGATGCTGCGCGGCTGCGCGGGCAGCGGACGTTTGCGGGCCTCCTCGAACAGACCCTCGGCCTCCAGCTGGGCCTTGAGCTTGAGGAATTGTTCGAACAGCGCGCCTTGCCCCGCGGGCTGCAGCGACTCGACAATGAGCTGCAGATCGCCGCGCGCACCGTAGACATCGAGCTTGCCACGCGCCTCGACCAGCTGGCCATCGCGCGGGGCAAAACTCAACTGCTCGGCCGAGCGCCTGAACATGGCGCAACGCACCTGGCCGATGTCGTCCTTGAGCGAAAAATAACAATGGCCGCTGGCCGCCCTCGAAAAGCCCGAAAGCTCCCCCCGAACCGCCACCGGATTGAATCGGGCCGAGACGGTGTCGGCCACGGCTCGCATCAGCGGGCCAACTGCCCACACACGCCGCGCAGACGGCTGATCGGCATCGAACAATGATTCAGCCACGCGCATCTCCGGGGCAAATGTGTCCACAAGCCGCGCCGTTGCTGGCGATGTCGAAACACCCTTCAATGGCGCCGTGCGATGCCGCCAAGAGCCTTGATTCCAAAGACATTTGCAGTGCCTGTTTTGTGATCGACGTGTCGCAGGCCCTGCCAGGACGGGGGTTCGTGCGCATCTCGGGTGAGTTTTTCACAAAGTTATCCACAGAATTTGTGCATCGGGGAGGGGAATCGGGCCCGACTGGCTGGACGGCATGGGCAGGGGCCGAATGGTCGGTCCCTTCAGAGGGCCGCACATGGGCCTGAGACATAATCGTTCGCACCCTCAAGGCCACCCGCGTCCGGTGGCACTAGCCTGGAGTTCTGATTTGTTTTCCATCATACAAGCCGCTGGCTGGCCCATCTGGCCCCTGATCGCCTGTTCCGTGCTCGGCATGGCCCTGGTCATCGAACGCTTCGTCAGCCTCAAAACGCGCAAGATCTTCCCGCCCAAGCTGCTCGACGAAGCCATCATGGTCTCGCGCAACGGCATCCCGGGCCCGGACGTGGTCAAGCAGCTTGAACAGAACTCCGTGCTGGGCACGGTGCTCGCCACCGGTTTCCGCACCTACAACGTCAACCCGCGCGCCACCGAAGACGACCTGCGCGCCAGCCTGGAAGGCGCGGGCCGCGAGGCCGCCGCCAAGCTGCAGCGCTACCTGGGCGCGCTGGCCACGATCGCGTCGGCCGCGCCCCTGCTCGGCCTGCTCGGCACCGTCATCGGCATGATCGAGATCTTTGGCTCGCAGGCGGTGGACACCGTTGGTGCCGTGCCCGGCATGGGCAACCCCGGCCAGCTCGCGCACGGCATCTCGATCGCGCTATACAACACCGCGTTCGGCCTGATCATCGCCATTCCCGCGCTGATCTTCTGGCGCTACTTCCGCGCCCGGGTGGACAGCTACCTGCTGGCCATGGAACTCGCGGCCGAGCGCTTCGCCCGGCACCTGCTGAGCCTGCGGAAGCCCACGCTATGAACTTCCGCACCGGTGAGCACGACGAGCCCGAGATCAACCTGATCCCGTTCATCGACATCTTGCTGGTGGTGCTGATCTTCCTGATGCTCACCACCACCTACAGCAAGTTCACCGAACTGAAGGTGAACCTTCCCGTGGCCGACGCGCAGGCGCCCAAGCAGAACCCGCGCGAGATCGTGGTGGCGGTGGGCAGCGACGGCCGCTACTCCATCAACCGGCAGGTGCTCGAGGGCGCGGGCGTCGAGGTCCTCACGCGCGTGCTCTCGGAAGCCTCACAGGACAACCGCGACACGGTCATCGTCATCAGCGCGGACGCCGCCGCCACCCACCAGTCGGTCATCAATGTGATGGACGCCGCCCGCCGGGCCGGCCTGGTGCAGATCACGTTCGCCACCCAGCAGACGGGTGCCCCCGCCCGCGGCAAACCCTGACACGCCACGGGTGCCCGCCATGAGCCAGGCCCAGGGGCAGACGCGGGAAGCCGCCTGGCTGCGGCGCGCCCAGCAGCGCGGCCCGCTGTCCTGCCTGCTCTGGCCCGTCTCCCTGCTGTACCGCTCGCTCATGGCCCTGCGCCGCTGGCTGTATGCCCGTGGGCTGCTGAAGGTTCACCAGATGGATGTGCCGGTCGTCGTGGTCGGCAACGTGGTGGTCGGCGGTGCGGGCAAGACGCCCTGCACCATCGCGCTGGTCAAGCACCTTCAGGCGCAGGGCTGGCATCCAGGTGTGGTCTCGCGGGGTCATGGCCGGCACGCCACCGTCGTGACCCATGTGCTCGCCGACACGCCAACCAGCGAAGCCGGGGACGAGCCTCTCCTGATTCACCAGCGCACCAGCGTCCCCGTCTTCGTGGCGGCTCGCCGGATCGATGCCGCGCGCGCGCTGCAAGCCACCCACCCCGACGTGGATGTGCTGGTGTGCGACGACGGGCTGCAGCACCTCGCGTTGGCAAGGCAACTGGCCATCGCGGTGTTTGACGACCGCGGCGTGGGCAATGGCTGGCTGCTGCCCGCCGGCCTGCTGCGCGAACCCTGGCCGCCCGCGCGCCACGCGCCGTTCAGGCCCGACCTTCTCCTGCGGCAAGGCCGCGCGGGTGCACCGGCCCCCAAGGGTGTGGCGGCGCCGGACATGCCCGCATTCGGGGCAGTGCGGCAACTGGCCGCCCATGCCATCGGCCCCCGGGGCGAGCGCATCGAACTGTCGCAATTGAAGGGCGAGCCACTGAGCGCGGTGGCCGGCATCGCCCGGCCCGAGGTGTTCTTTGACATGCTGCGGGAGGCCGGCCTCGCCCCCGCGCAGCAGGTGGCCCTGCCGGACCACGCCGATCCGGCGGCCTACGCCGAGCTGGTGCACGGCGCGCGGCACCCCTTGGTCTGCACCGAGAAGGATGCGACCAAACTCTTTGCCCTTTTGCCGGCAGACGGCTCCGTGCAAGCCTGGGCGGTCCCGCTCGAACTCACGCCCGACCCGGCATTTTTCGAGGCGGTCGACGCGCATCTGGCCGCCTGGCGCCCCGCGCCTTGAAACCCGGATCCAGCCGGCGCGACTATCATTCCGCCATGGACACCAAACTGCTCGAACTGCTGGTCTGCCCGGTCACCAAGGGCCCTCTGATCTTCGACCGCGACAAGCAGGAACTGCTCTCGCGCAGCGCGCGCCTGGCCTACCCGGTGCGCGATGGCATTCCCATCCTGCTCGAACACGAGGCCCGCACGATCAGCGAAGAGGAAGCGGCGCGCCCATCGGCCCCCGCCCCGCTCGCATGAGCCTGCCCATCGCGGCGGCCGACTTCACCGTCCTCATTCCCGCCCGGCTGGCGTCCACACGCCTGCCCGACAAACCCCTTGCCGACATCGCTGGCGTGCCCATGGTGGTGCGCGTGGCGCAGCGCGCCATGCTGAGCGGCGCGTCGCGCTGCGTGGTGGCGGCCGACGATCCGCGCATCGTCGACGCCTGCGCCGCCCACGGCGTGCAAGCCCTGCTCACGCGGACCGACCACCCCTCCGGCAGCGACCGCCTGGCCGAAGCCTGCGCCCTGCTCGGCCTGGCGGATGAGGCATTGGTGGTCAATGTGCAAGGCGACGAACCACTGATCGAGCCGACGCTGATCGACGCCGTGGCAGCCGAACTGCGGCGCCGCGACGATTGCGTGATGAGCACCGCCGCCCACGTCCTCGACAGCACGACCGACTTCCTCAATCCCAATGTGGTGAAGGTGGTGCTCGACCGCATGGGCACCGCGCTGTACTTCAGTCGCGCACCCATCGCCTGGTGGCGCGATGGCATGGCATCTGGCCAGCCCATGAGCGCGCTGCCGACCCCTGCGCCACTGCGCCACGTCGGCATCTACGCCTATCGCGCCGGCTTCCTGCGGCAGTTTCCCCAGCTGGAGCCTTCGTCGCTGGAAGCCATCGAGTCGCTGGAGCAATTGCGCGTGCTCTGGCACGGCCACCGCATCGCGGTGCACATGACGGCCCATGCACCGGGCCCCGGCGTGGACACGCCGCAAGATCTTCAACGGGTGCGCGAGCTGCTCGCCAAGGCCTGAATTACGGGGCTTGCGGCGGGCGGCGAAGCCCTTTTCCTGTCAGCCAGAGCGAAGGGTGCCCGTGCTATCCTCGACCGGTCGCCCCGGCTCCCACGCCCTGGGGCCGCCGCTCGAGGCAAGCGGCCAAGCCATTGAAACTCTGAAAAAAGGAAAGCGATGAGACTGATTCTGTTGGGCGCCCCGGGTGCCGGCAAAGGAACGCAAGCCACGTTCATTTGCCAAAAATACGGCATCCCCCAGATCTCCACCGGCGACATGCTGCGCGCGGCTGTGAAGGCCGGCACCCCCCTGGGGCTGCAAGCCAAGGCCGTGATGGAATCCGGCGGTCTGGTCAGCGACGACCTCATCATCAATCTGGTCAAGGAACGCATTGCCCAGTCCGACTGCGCCAACGGCTTCCTCTTCGACGGCTTCCCGCGCACCATTCCGCAGGCCGATGCCATGAAGTCCGCCGGCGTGAAGCTGGACTACGTGCTGGAAATCGACGTGCCGTTCGACGCCATCATCGAACGCATGAGCGGCCGCCGTTCGCACCCCGCCTCGGGCCGCACCTACCACGTCAAGTTCAACCCGCCCAAGGTGGAAGGCAAGGACGACGTGACCGGCGAACCGCTGATCCAGCGCGAAGACGACAAGGAAGAGACCGTGAAAAAGCGGCTCGAGGTCTACAGCGCACAGACCCGCCCCCTCGTCGACTACTACAGCAGCTGGGCGCGCGCGGATGCGGCCGCCGCGCCCAAGTACCGCGCCATCAGCGGTATGGGCTCGGTCGAGGACATCACGGCACGCGCCTTCGAGGCACTGTCGAAGTAAGCCACCCCGGCTTCCCGCAGAACACCCGGCCACGTGCCGGGTGTTCTGCTTTCATGGGAGCTCAAGCCGGACTGGAGCGCAGGCCGTAGACCTTGCCATCCAGAAACACGTACTCGGCGCGCAGGATCGCTTCGCCCTTCTCGTCCTTGAACGTGAAACCCACGGTGGACAGGGAGGCCCCGATCTTGACCTCAGGCATCTGCCATTGCCCCAGGCGGAACAGCGGCGCCAGTTCGATCTCCCAGCGCCGGTCGCGGCGCGTGGGCAGCGCGGTCTTGGCCAGCAGCGCGGGCCCGTCGATGCCCGCCGTCTGGGCAGGCAAAGGGCGCTGGCCAAGGTCGGCCGGCAGGCGCAGGGCCTCGGGCAGCTCCAGCACCAGCTCGGCGTGCGGGTTGCGCCACTTCACGTCGACCACCCGCCCCTCCAGGTAGATCGGCCGGTCCTGGTCGAAGCTGCTCCAGCCATGGTGGGCCAGCGCCCCACCCGCCCACCCCAGACCCAGCCAGGCGCCGGTCCGAATCACATCACGTCTTTGCACGGAGATCTCCTTCCCATCACACGTAACCGATCCAACGGCCGCAGGTCAGCACCAGCAGCCACAAGGCCGACGACAGCAGCATCAGGAGGCGCGCGGCGCGGTCCTGGCGCTGCAGCGATCGGCGGGCGTGGAACCAGCCGGCGTTGCACCCCGCCAGCATGATCAACACCATCTTCGCTGTGAACACGCGATTGGCCAGCAGTTCCCCGGCCTGGGTACCGAACATCAGAAGACCCGAAGCAGCGGCCAGCGCAAAACCCACCGCCACCAGGCCCAGACTCAGTTTCGCCAGAGGCTCCACAGGCAGACTCTGGCCCCAGCCGAACACCCGCAGCTCCAGCAGCGTCAGGTTGCCCAGCAACAGCGCCACGCCCAGCAGATGGGCCACTTCCAGCATGGGGTAAGCCCAGGCGTGGGCACCGAGCGCGGCGAACATCGCATCAATCCATCAGCAGGTCCAGCGCCAGCGCCAACCGGGCCTTGACCGGCGAAAGCCCGGCCGAGTGCTCGAACGGCAGGCCAGCGTGCGGCACCACCCTTCCGCGCGCACAACGCGTTGCGAGCACCACCCGCACCCCTTGCGTCTGCGCGGCATTCAGTGCATCGGACAGCGCCTGGTGAACGGTGCCGTTGCCCGTGCCGGCCACCACGATGCCCCGCAAGGGACGAGCGGCGCCAGGCGCCATCAAGGCCCGCACCAGGCTGCCGTCCGCGTCGGCATGACTGGTCACCAGTTCGACCCGAGGCAGGGCATCGGCCGCCAGGAAGCGGGCCAGGAGGGCTGGATCGTGGGAAGGTACAGAGGCACCCCGGTGTCGGAAACGGCGCACCTCACCCTCCTCCACACAAGCCAGCGGCCCCGCGTCTCCGGAGTCAAAAGCGTCCAGGCGGTAGGTGTGCACCTTCGCCACCTCCAGCGCCCCATGCACCAGCCCGGCACACACCACCACCACGCCGGCCTCCCCCTGCCGCACCACGGCCAGCGCATCAGCAAGATTCTGCGGCCCATCCGGCACCAGCGCGGAAGCCGGGCGCATCGCGCAGGTCAGCACCACGGGCTTGGTGGGCTGGAGCAGGCGCTGGAGCACGAACGCCGTTTCCTCCAGGGTGTCGGTGCCGTGCGTCACGATCACCGCCGACACCTGGGGATCGTCCAGATGTGCCCGGAGTCTTGCCACCAGCGCCCGCCACACCGGCAGGCCCATGTCCTTGCTGTCGACCTGGGCGACCTGTTCCACCTCCAACGGCACGCCGGCCAAAGCCGGCACCGCCGCCACCAGATCGGCAACGCCGACCTGCCCCGCCACGTAGCCCACGTTGTCCCCCGCCTGCGCCGCACGCCCGGCGATGGTGCCGCCCGTGCCCAGGATCACGAGCCGCCGGCCCTGATTTGTGTCCACCACTTGCCAATCCTTGAAAACTGGTTAAAAATACAGATACTGGATAAGAAAACAGGTATCAGCCACTTCCCGCGTTGCTCCTGCTTCCCCAGATGGCGTTCCCCTTGGCCACCACGTCCCGACGAGGTCCTCATGCTCGACATGCCCCATACCGCACCGAAGCTCACCGCCCGGCAGCAACAGATTCTGGAATTGATCCAGACGGCGATCGCGCGCACCGGCGCACCGCCCACCCGTGCCGAAATTGCCAGCGAACTCGGGTTCAAGTCGGCCAATGCCGCCGAAGAGCATCTGCAAGCGCTGGCGCGCAAGGGCGTGATCGAACTGGTCAGTGGCACTTCGCGTGGCATCCGCCTGCGCAGCGAAGACCTGCAGTCCATCAACGATTCGCGCGGGCGCCAGCTTACACTGCCGATCCCCAGCCTGGCCCAGCTGGTGCTCCCCCTGATCGGTCGCGTCGCGGCCGGCTCGCCCATCCTGGCGCAGGAGCATGTGGACCAGACCTACCAGGTCGAGCGCAGCCTGTTCCAGCGCACGCCTGACTACCTGCTCAAGGTGCGTGGCATGTCCATGCGCGACATCGGCATCATGGACGGCGACCTGCTCGCCGTGCAAGCCACGAAGGAAGCCAAGAACGGCCAGATCGTGGTGGCCCGCCTGGGTGACGACGTCACCGTCAAACGCTTCATGCGGCGCCAGCACCTGATTGAATTGCACGCGGAAAACCCCGACTACAAGACCATCGTCGTCGAGCCGGGCGAGCCATTCGAAATCGAAGGACTCGCCGTGGGCCTGATACGCAACAGCTTCCAGCTCTGACCGACCCCGGTCCGTGTCGCCTCAGCAGGTGGCGGGCGTTTGGTCCCGGTGTGTGCGCAACCCACCACAAGGACACATCCCTGCGAAGGCGTTTGATTTTGCAATCCTGCCTGTGTTCAACCCCACCCAATGGAGTTTCGCATGGGAAAAATTTTCAACACCAACACGTGGCGCGCCCCTTTGCAGTTGATCGACTGCTGGTTGCCCTCTCCCGCCCTTCGCCGGGCACCGGCCGCCAACGAGCCCGTGGCCACGCGGGCTGTGCAGCGCTTTGCGCGTGCCGGGTGGCTCAAGCGCGCCAGCACGGCCCGCACGCCACCTGTCTTGCGGGCCGTGCCACCGGCAGCGGACCCTGTGCCTCGTGTGCGCGTGCTGCAGCAGACCGGCCCTGTGGCAGCGCACCGAGCCGGTGTCAGGCTGGTGATATCGGGCCGCATCAACGATGTGTGCGCCGAACTCGATCGACTTGCCGACCAGGAACGCCAGCTGTCCACGCGCGCGGCCTGAACTCGGCCGCCGCCAGAGCACGCGGCCACCCGCCAGGCTCCCGGTGCGCCTTGCCTGCTTGTAACCAGGGGTCAGCGGCCCGGAAGGCCTGGGAGGTGAAGGCACAATAGGGTCATGAATATTGTGATCCTTGATGACTATCAGGACGCTGTGCGCAAACTGCGGTGTGCCGAGAAACTGGAGCCTTACCCGGCCAAAGTCTTCACCAACACGGTCAAGGGCGTGGGCCAGCTGTCCATCCGATTGCGCGATGCCGATGTGCTGGTCCTGATCCGGGAACGCACCGCCATCACCCGTCAGCTGGTTGAAAAACTCCCCCGCCTCAAACTCATTGCCCAGACCGGGCGCGTGGGCGGGCATGTGGACGTCAATGCCTGCACCGAGCGCGGCATCGCGGTGGCCGAAGGTGTGGGGTCACCCGTCTCCACCGCCGAGCTCACATGGGCCCTGATGCTTGCGGCCATGCGCCGCATCCCGCAATACGTCTCCAACCTCAAGCATGGCGCCTGGCAACAGGCCGGGCTGAAGGCTGCGGCCATGCCCGCCAATTTCGGCGTGGGCATGGTGCTGCGTGGCAAGACGCTGGGCATCTGGAGCTACGGCCGCATCGGGCAGATGGTGGCAGGTTACGGGCGGGCCTTCGGCATGCGCGTGGTCGTGTGGGGCAGCGAAGAAAGCCGTGCCCGCGCCGCGTCCGATGGTTTCGACGTGGCCCCCAGCAAGGCCGCCCTGTTTGAAACGGCCGACGTGCTGAGCCTGCATTTGCGGCTGAGCGAGACCAACGCGGGCTGTGTGACACCCGAAGACCTCGCGGCTATGAAGACCTCCGCGCTGTTGGTCAACACCTCCCGCGCCGAGCTCATCCAGCCCGAGGCGCTGATCGCCGCACTGAACCGGGGACGCCCTGGCATGGCCGCGATCGACGTGTTCGAATCCGAGCCCATCCTGCAAGGCCATGCCCTGTTGCGGCTCGAAAACTGCATCTGCACGCCCCACATCGGCTATGTCGAGCAGGACAGCTACGAGATGTACTTCTCCTCCGCGTTCGACAACGTGGTCAACTACATCAAGGGCACACCGACCAATATCGTCAATCCAGGCGCGCTGCAGGTTCGACGCTGATGACGGCGATCGACCTCACCCCAGAAAAAACGCCGGTTGTCACCGGCGTTTTTTCTGGGTACCAAGGGAGTCAGCGGTTGCCATCCGGCTTCGAGCCTGGTTCGTCGTCGGGTGGCATGAAGTCCAACACCTCGAAATCGATCAGGTTGCTCAGGGGCAGGTCCTGGGCGTCACCCGCCTTGGCGGTCGGCTCCACGGGCGGCGACACCTCTGGCAGCAAGGCCTCGAAGGCGGAGAACTCGGAGAGGTCGTTCAGGTTGATGTCCAGGCCCAGGTGGGACGACGCAGGCACCAGCACACCCAGGTCCATCGGCTGGGTGTTGCGGCCGCCAGCAGGCTCTTCAGCGACAGGGGGCTTCCTGCCGGCTGGCGAGCCCGGACGCCGACCGTCGGCCTTCAGCGGTTGCATGCTCGTGTGCCGGAATTCGCTGTGCTTTGCCGCAGGCGGATCGTCTCGCTTGATCAGCTCCTTGGCCATCGCGTGCAGCAGCAACAGCTCGCGGTACGCCTCGAGATCGAACACCTCGACTTCGTCGTCGCTGGCGTCCCGGAAGATCGACTCCTCGATCAGGTCCAGCACCCGGGGTTCGGGCCACAGCGACTGAATGCGGCTGAAGGCCGTTTCGTAGGCCTCAAGGCCTCGGCCACCGTCCGTGTAGCGGTTGAAGGGCGGCGCGCCGGCATTGAAGACGTGGTTGAACTCGTCGCGCAGGGCGTCGTAGTCTTCGCGACGCCCCAGGCGGTGATAAAGCTTGAACAGATCCAGGTAAGCGAGGGGGCTGGGCTCATGGCTCTCTGCCAGGTGGTTGCGCAGCACCTGGATGGCCTGTTCGTCCTCACCCAGAGACACGAAAAAGTCGGCCTGCTGCTGCACGTCGAACAGCTCTTCCGTGGCCACCGAACGGGAGATGCCCAAGGCGCTCGGTGAAAAATCCCGACGGTCGCGCGATGGCAGCGCAGCCGCCGATTCCGGCTGTGCATCGCTCTTGCGCGCAGCGGCGCCATCAAGGGCCTGCAAATCGTCCAGCGACGAATCCTGGTCCAGGTGGAGGTCGAGTTCCACCCCGCCGGGTGCGGGTGCCGCCACCGTCGGGGCGCCCTGGCGCACGGGTTTGCGAAGCTGTGCCGGCATGGTTTTGTCTTCAGGCGTCGAGGACCACCACGCACGGGACGCCTCGGACCCGGCGTGGGCTGGACGGCGGCGCGACGCCATCAGCAGCGCCAGAAGCGTCAGCAACAGCAGCGCGCCCAGCAGGTACACCAGCCAGTTGCGGTAGCGCTGGTCACGCGCCTCGTTCAGCTGGGCGTTCAGCTCTCCAATGCTGTTCTGGCTCTGGGCGCGGGCGCTGCGCAATTGCTCGGTTTCCGCCTCCAGCGCCGCGAGTTTCCGGGCGTCCCGCAGGATGTCTTCCGGCGAGGCGCTGAGAGACTTCCAGAGCTGGCCGGCGGCGGCGCGGGCTTCTTCGGAGGTGGCGGGCTCACTCAGCAAGACGGGCGAGAGCTTGAGCGTCGGGTCGCGCTCGATGCCCGCATCCAGATCGATCGGGTCCAGCTGCAGGCGGGGCGCCGCAGGGGGTGCCGGTGGACGGCGCACGACACTGCTCGCACGGGGCGATGCAGAGGCACCCGGTTTCGCGGCGGGCTTGGGCGCAGGCCGTGCCGATGGCGAAGCCTCAGGCCCAGCCGCAACGGGTGGCCGAGCGCTGGCGGTGCCGCTCCCTACCGGGCTGCCGCCCGCGACACCGGGGCCCGCAGGCATGGAAGGTGCCTGCACCACCGCCGGGGGCGCCACGGCCACCGGGTTGTTGGACCGGTCGACCGATGCCATCGGCTCGTTGAGCGGGTCGGCCAGCAGCACGAAGCGGCGGGTGAAGGCGGTGCCGCAGCCGGCACGCACGTACAAGGTGACGATGGGTTCGTTGATGGGCTGCCGGGTCTGGATGCGCACCGAGGACTCGGTCTCGGCTTTCTGGGGCGTGCTGCGAACCAGACCGGGCGACACTTGCGTGTCGCCAAAGAAGACATCCGCATTGAGGCACTGGTTGGCAAGATCCTCACCCGGAGCGAGAAGAACCTGGACCCGGACATCGAGAGGTTGTCCGATGACAGCTGCACCGCTGTGCCGCCCCAGCGTGGCCGCCGAACTGCCCAGCGCAGTTAATAGCAAAATACAGCCTGTCCATGTCTGGCGCACGTTGGAAGCCCTTCGTTCTTTCGTTGGATCATTTTGTCATAGCTCCAGGCACCCTCATTCCAAATACAACACACTTATGCAACCCATATTTCTTCATACGGGCATCGTCGGGACCGGTGCCATGGGCCGCGGCATTGCCCAGATGGCGGCCCAGGCCGGCAGCCAGGTCTGGCTCTTCGACGTACAAGCCGGCGCGGCGGAGGCGGCCCGCGCCGCCCTTCAAGGCACCTGGCAGACGCTGGTGGGCAAGAACCGCATGGAGGCCAGCCAGATGGAAGACTGCCTGGCACGGGTACACCTGGCCGGCGCGCTGACCGACCTCGCGCCCTGCGATCTGGTGGTGGAAGCCATCGTCGAACGGCTCGACGTCAAGCAACGCCTGTTTGCCGATCTCGAAGCCATCGTCCAACCCGATGCGGTGCTGGCCACCAACACCTCGTCGCTCTCGGTCACCTCGATCGGCGCCGCGCTCAAGCGCCCGGCCCAACTCGCTGGCTACCACTTCTTCAACCCGGTGCCCCTGATGAAGGTGGTCGAGGTCATTGCCGGCCTCAAGACCAGCGCCACGGTCTGCCAGCGCCTGACGGACTACACCCGCCAGTTCGGCCACACGCCGGTGTCGGCACAAGACACGCCGGGCTTCATCGTCAACCACGCCGGCCGCGGCTACGGCACCGAAGCTCTGCGCGTGGTGGGCGAACGCGTGGCCGATTTCGCCACCATCGACCGCATCCTCAAGGACCAGATGGGCTTCAAGCTCGGCCCGTTCGAACTGATGGACCTGACGGCGCTGGACGTGTCGCACCCCGTGATGGAGTCGATCTACCACCAGTATTTCGAGGAGCCGCGCTACCGCCCCAGCGTGATCACCGCCCAGCGTCTGGCTGGGGGCGTGGTGGGCAAGAAGGTCGGCGAAGGCTTCTATGCCTACGACAAGGGCGTGGCCCAGGTGCCGGCCGACGTGGCCGCGCCAACCGTGGCGGAACTGCCACCGATCTGGGTCTCGCCCAAGGCCGCGCGCCGGGCGGAGCTCTATCAGCTGCTCAAGGACCTGGGCGCGCAGATCGAGACAGCCGCTGCACCGTCGGCCGCCGCGCTCATCCTGGTCGCGCCGCTGGGCCTGGACGTGACCACGCTGGCCGCCGTGGAACGCCTGGACGCGTCGCGCACCGTGGGCATCGACATGATGCTCGACGACGCCTCCACCCGCCGCCGCGTGCTGGCCACCAACCCCGCCACCCGGGCCGACATGCGCGACGCCGCTCACGCCCTGTTCGCCAGCGACGGCAAGGCCGTGAGCGTGGTGCGCGACAGCGGTGGTTTCGTCACGCAGCGCGTGGTGGCCACCATCGTCAACATCGCGGCCGACATGTGCCAGCAGGGCATCTGCTCGCCAGCCGACCTGGACGTGGCGGTCACGCTCGGCCTGGGCTACCCGATGGGACCGCTGGCGATGGGCGACCGCATCGGTCCCACCAACGTGCTGGAGGTCCTGTTCAACCTGCAGACGGTGTATGGCGACCCGCGTTACCGCCCTTCCCCCTGGCTGCGCCGCCGTGGCGCGCTGGGCCTGAGCCTGACGCACGAAGAAGCGTGAATCCCGACCGCAAGGACCGACACCGCATGACCGCCAGCCTCAAGAGCCACAGCCATGGCCAGACCATGGTGCTGACCATCAGCAACCCGGAACACCGCAACGCCCTCGGCCCCGACATGTACGCCGCTGGCGTGGAAGCGCTCAACGTGGCCGAAAGCAGCCCCGATGTGCGCAGCGTGGTGCTCACGGGCGAGGGCGCGCACTTCTGTGCCGGCGGCAACCTGCAGCGGCTGCTGGCCAACCGGCAGCAGCCGCCCGAGGTGCAGGCGCAGAGCATCGAGGGTTTGCACAACTGGATCGAGACCATCCGCGCCTTCCCCAAGCCCGTGGTGGCGGCCGTGGAAGGCGCGTGCGCCGGTGCCGGTTTTTCGCTGGCGCTTGCCTGCGATTTGGTGATCGCCGCGCAGAACAGCGTGTTCGCGATGTCGTACAGCAGCGTGGGCCTGTCGCCCGACGGCGGGGCCACCTGGAGCCTGATGCGCGCCCTGCCCCGGGCCACGGCGCTGCAGTTGCTGTTGTGCGGTGAACGCATCGGCGCCGAGCGGCTGCAGCAACTGGGCGTCATCACCCAGACCAGCACGCCAGGGGAAGCGCTGCACGACGCGCTGACGCTGTGCGAACGCCTCAATGCGCGCGCGCCCAACGCGCTCAGCAGCATCAAGGAACTCGCCAACGACGCCCCGACAGTCACCCTGCACGCGCAGCTTTCGGCCGAGCGCGATCATTTCGTGCGCAACCTGCACCACGCCAACGCAGGCGAAGGCATCACGGCCTTCATGGAAAAGCGGGCCGCCAACTACCGTTGACGCGGTCTGCGCGCATACCCTGATCTGTCCGCCGCGTCCCAGTGGCGACAATGAAGGCCACCCTCAGTCACTCAAAAGACAGCCCATGGACGAACCGATTCTGACAATGGAAGAACGCGAGGCGATCAACAACGGTCGCTGGTTCAGCAGCCTCTCACCTTCCCTGCGTCACGACATCCTCCGATGCGCCCACGTCAAGCGATTCAAGGACGGCGACCTCATCGTCGCACGCGGCGACCCACCGACCGAATGGTCGGCGGTCGCCCGTGGGGCGGTGCGCGTCAGTTCGACTTCGCTCTCGGGCAAGCAGATCACGCTGACCTACGTGGAGCCCGGGGTGTGGTTCGGCGATGTGGCCATGTTCGACGGCGACCAGCGCACGCACGATGCCTACGCGCATGGCGCCACCACCTTGCTGTGCGTGGCGCGCACCGATTTCCAGAAGATCCTGGCCGCGCATGTGGAGCTGTACGAAGCGCTCATGCGACTGCAGGCGCGGCGCATCCGCACGCTGTTCGGCCTGGTGGAAGACCTCAACACCCTGCCCCTGCGCGCGCGGCTGGCCAAACAGCTGCTGCACCTGGTGCGCAGCTACGGCGTGCCCTGCCTGGCCGACGGCAGCGAAATGCGCATCGGCCTGCAACTCGCGCAGGAGGAACTGGCGCAACTGCTGGGCGCCTCGCGGCAGCGCGTGAACCAGGAGCTCAAGTCGATGGAGCGCGAGGACGCGATCCGCATCGAACAAGGCGGTGTGGTGGTGCGCAACCGCGACATGCTCATGCGCATCGCCGAAGCCGAGTCCTGACCCCGGCGTTGTCGCCACTGCTGCTTCAGGCCCGTCAACCCACAACGGCCTTGAGCCGCACACCATGAGCGACACTCAGAATTTCGTCGGCACCCGGCCCGTTGCGGCACAACACACCTTCGACGTCCCGGCCCTCGAACGCTGGCTGACAGACCGGCTGCCGGGCTTCGCCGGCCCGCTCTCGGTGGAGATGTTCAAGGGCGGCCAGTCCAACCCCACCTACAAGCTCATCACGCCGCAACGCGCCTACGTGATGCGGGCCAAGCCCGGGCCCGTGGCCAAGCTGCTGCCCTCGGCCCATGCGATCGAGCGTGAGTTCCGCGTGATGAGCGCGCTGCACGGCACGGGTGTGCCGGTGGCGCGGATGCACGTGCTGTGCGAAGACGAATCGGTGATCGGCCGGGCCTTCTACGTCATGGAGTGCGTGGACGGGCGCGTGCTCTGGGAACAGTCGCTGCCCGGCATGGACCGCGCGCAACGCGCCGCCCTCTACGACGAGATGAACCGCGTCATGGCAGCGCTGCACACCGTCAAGCCCGACGCGATCGGCCTGGCCGACTATGGCAAGCCCGGCAACTATTTCGAGCGCCAGATCGGCCGCTGGAGCAAGCAGTACCAGGCCTCCATCACGCAGCCCATCCCGGAGATGGACCGCCTCATGGAATGGCTTCCACAGAACATCCCGGCCATGGCGCGCGACGAGTCCATGGTGTCGGTGGTGCATGGCGACTTCCGCCTCGACAACCTGATGTTCCACGCCACCGAGCCGCGCGTGCTCGCCGTGCTCGACTGGGAACTCTCGACGCTGGGCCACCCGCTGGCCGATTTCAGCTACCACTGCATGTCCTGGCACATCCCGCCCGGCATGTTCCGCGGCATCCAGGGGCTGGACCTGGCCGAGCTGGGCATCCCTTCCGAAGACGCCTACATCTCGCGCTACTGCGAACGCACCGGTATCGCCAGCCCCGGGCAGCTCAAGGCGGACTGGAACTTCTACCTCGCCTACAACATGTTCCGCCTCGCGGCCATCCTGCAGGGCATTGCCAAGCGGGTGGAAACCGGCACCGCGTCCAACGAACAGGCGGTGAAATCCGCCGCCGGCGCCCGCCCCCTGGCCGAGATGGCCTGGGGGTTTGCCAGCGCCCGCTGAACCCCTTCACGCCCACACCCTTTTTCCACTGGAGCCAAGATGAATTTCGACTACACCGACAAGGTCAAGGACATGCGCGAGCGTTTGCTGGCGTTCATGGACGAGCACATCTACCCCAACGAAGCGCGCTTCTTCGCCGAGATCGCCGCCAACCGCGCCAAGGGCAACCCCTGGCTGCCCACCACGATCATCGAGGAACTCAAGCCCAAGGCGCTCAAGGCCGGCCTGTGGAACCTGTTCCTGCCGCGCAGCCCGCGCGCGCCGCAGGGCCTGTCCAACCTCGAATACGCGCCCATGTGCGAGATCATGGGCCGCGTGCCCTTCGCGGCCGAGGTCTTCAACTGCTCGGCCCCCGACACCGGCAACATGGAAACCTTCGAGCGCTACGCCAGCGAAGAGCTCAAGGACGAGTGGCTGGAGCCGCTGCTGCGCGGCGAGATCCGCTCGGCCTTCCTGATGACCGAACCCGAGGTCGCCTCGTCGGACGCCACCAACATCCAGTGCCGCATCGAGCGCGACGGCGACCACTACGTCATCAACGGGCGCAAGTGGTGGTCCTCCGGCGCCGGTGACCCGCGCTGCGCGGTCTACATCGTGATGGGCAAGACCAACCCCGAAGCGCCGCGCCACTCGCAACAGTCCATGATCATCGTGCCGGCCAACAGCAAAGGCATCACCGTGGTGCGGCCGCTGTCGGTGTTCGGCTACGACGACGCACCGCACGGCCACATGGAAGTGGTGCTCAAGGACGTGCGCGTGCCGGTGGGCAACATCCTGCTCGGCGAAGGCCGGGGGTTCGAGATCGCGCAAGGCCGCCTCGGCCCGGGCCGCATCCATCACTGCATGCGCTCCATCGGCGCGGCCGAGCGCGCGCTGGAGCTGATGTGCAAGCGCCTGAACAGCCGCGTGGCCTTCGGCAAGCCGGTGTCGGCCCAATCGGTCTGGCACGAGCGCATCGCCGATGCGCGCTGCCGCATCGAAATGGCGCGCCTGCTCACGCTCAAGGCGGCCTACATGATGGACACCGTCGGCAACAAGGTGGCCAAGGCCGAAATCGCCATGATCAAGGTGGTGGCGCCCAACATGGCCTGCGACATCATCGACATGGCCATCCAGGCCCATGGCGGCGGCGGCGTGAGCGACGATTTCCCACTGGCCTACGCCTACGCCGGCCAGCGCACCCTGCGCCTGGCCGACGGCCCCGACGAGGTGCACCGCCAGTCCATCGCCAAGCTGGAACTGGCCAAGCACATGCTGGTGAAGACCGAGGTCGAGATGCCTGTCACGCGCGGTTTCTGAGCCGGCATGCCGGGAGGGTGAGCACGGGTTTTTGAATTCCCGTAGAGTGGCCTGCTCCTCAGCCACCCTCCCGCAAGAAAGGCAAGTTCCATGATCGACGTCCACTCCTGGCCAACCCCCAATGGACACAAGGTTCACATCATGCTGGAGGAGTGTGGACTGCGGCTCGGCCGGGACTGGCGGGTCCACCCCGTCAACATCGGCAAGGGCGATCAGTTCGAACCGGCCTTTCTCAAGATCAGCCCGAACAACAAGATTCCGGCACTGGTCGACCCCGACGGTCCCGATGGCCAGCCCATCAGCCTGTTCGAGTCGGGCGCGATCCTGCTCTACCTCGCGGCCAAGACTGGCAAGTTCCTGCCCAAGAGCGACCGCGCCAAGTTCAAGGTGCTGGAGTGGCTGATGTTCCAGATGGGCGGTGTGGGCCCCATGCTCGGCCAGAACCACCACTTCCGGCAGTACGCGCCCGAAAAGATCGGCTATGCCATCGATCGCTACACCAACGAAGCCAGGCGGCTCTACGGCGTCATGGACCGGCAGCTCGAGGCGCAGAAGTTCATCGCCGGCAACCAGTACAGCATCGCCGACATCGCGATCTTCCCCTGGCTGCGCAATTGGCAGAACCAGGGCATCGACTGGGCCGACTTCCCGCACCTGAAACAGTGGTTCGACACCATTGCGGCCCGCCCCGCGGTGCAACGCGGCGTGGCGGTGCTGGCCGACGCGCGCAAACCGATCACCGATGACCAGTCGCGCGAAGTGCTGTTTGGCAAGACGCAATACGAAAAACGCTGAGCCCGGCCGGAACACCGCGTTTCAGCAGGTACAATTCGCCGCTTAGTCGGAGCGTAGCGCAGCCTGGTAGCGCATCTGCTTTGGGAGCAGAGGGTCGCGAGTTCGAATCCCGCCGCTCCGACCATTCATCAAGAACAAAAAGGCCCACAGTGTGGGCCTTTTTTACATCGTCAGTCGCCCTGTCTGCCCGTAGCTCAACCGGATAGAGCAGCTGCCTTCTAAGCAGCAGGTCGGGGGTTCGAGTCCCTCCGGGCAGGCCAAGCACCACCTCGGGTTTACCCGGTGCTCAGCCGAAAGTTCATGAAGTATATTGCAGATTCTGCATCATGAACGCCGCTTCCAGTCCCCTCATCATCCTCGTCGGCACGGTGACCAGCACCGCCGAGAACGTGGCACGTGCCATCGAGATGGACTGCGCCGACCTGATCCATCCCATCGAAGTTCAGCGCATGGACGGCCTGGACATCCGCGCCTTCGACCGGGATGCACTATATGTCATATGCTCATCCACCCACGGTGCCGGTGATGTGCCCGAGAACGCGCAAGCGCTCTACCAGTCCCTGGACAGCGAGCCCAGGTACCTGGGCCATGTGCGTTATGGCGTGATCGCCCTGGGCGACAGCAGTTACACCCAGACCTTCTGCAACGGCGGCCTGCGCTTCGACGAGCGCCTGGCCGACCTGGGCGCCGTGCGCATCGGCGACGTGTTTCGCCACGATGCCTCCGACGGCACCGAGGCCGTGGCGGCCGGCGTGGCCTGGTGCCGCGACTGGCTGGCACAGGCTCTGCAGCCCTCTTAAATTCACACATAAATGTTTTAGACCTCAAGTACGGGTAATTCTGGATCGTCAACCCCCTACCCCGCGTCTACAGTGAACCGCATTCCGGCAACCACCCACAGGAGAACTCCATGACCACCCGCCGAATCGTCCTGACCCGCAGCGCCGCCGTGATCGGCGCCGCATCCACCGGTCTGCTGCTGCCCGAGTTGGCACGTGCGCAGTCGGACAAGGTGCGCGTGGGTTTCATGCTGCCGTACACCGGCACCTTCGCCCAACTCGGCGTGGCGATCGAGAATGGTTTCCGCATGGCCCTCAACGAGCAAGGCGGCAAGCTCGGTGGCCGTGAAGTCGAGTACTTCAAGGTGGACGACGAGTCCAACCCCGCCAAGGGCATCGAGAACGCGACCCGCCTGGTGCAGCGCGACAAGGTGGACGTGCTCGTGGGCACCGTGCACTCGGGCGTGCAGATGGGCATCCACAAGGTGGCGCGCGACACCGGCGTGCTCAACCTGATCCCGAACGCAGGCGTGCACGTGGCCACCCGCGCCCAGTGCGCCCCCAACGTGTTCCGCACCTCGTTCACCAACTCGCAGCCCACGCTGGCGCTGGGCAAGGCCATGGTGGCCAACGGCCACAAGAAAGCCGTGTGGATCACCTGGAACTACGCGGCCGGCGACGAAGCCTTCGAGGGCTTCGAGCAGAGCTACACCGCGGCGGGCGGCACCATCATGAAGAAGCTGGGCCTGCCCTTCCCGAACGTGGAATTCCAGGCGCTGCTGACCGAGATCGCCTCGCTCAAGCCCGATGCCGTGGCTTGCTTCTTCGCCGGTGGCGGTGCCGCCAAGTTCATGACCGACTTCGCCGCGGCCGGGCTGAACAAGAGCATCCAGCTGTACGGCTCGGGCTTCCTGACCGAAGGCACGCTGGAGGCCGCAGGCCCCGCAGCCAACGGCGTGCTCACCACCATGCACTACGGCGACTCGCTCAACACGCCGCGCGACAAGCAGTTCCGCCTGGAGTACGCCAAGGCCTTCCGCCTGCAGCCCGACGTGTATGCCGTGCAGGGCTACGACACTGGCCTGCTGCTGATCAAGGGCGCCAACGCCGTCAATGGCGACCTCAACAACAAGAAGGCGCTGTACGCCGCCATGGAAGGCGCCACCATCGACAGCCCGCGCGGCAAGTGGACCATGAGCAAGGCCCACAACCCGATCCAGGACATCTACATGCGCAAGGTCGAGAACAAGGAAAACAAGGTGATCGGCATCGCGCAGAAAGCCGTGGCCGACCCGGCCACCGGCTGCCGCATGGGCTGATCGCCCCCGCCTCACTCGTGCCTCCACAGACCGGCGCCCACAGGCGCTGGTCTGGTTTTTGCTCGCCCTCCTGGCCTGATCCTCACCGCCCCGCTTCATGGACTTCGCCAACTTCCTGATCCAGTTGCTCAACAGCCTGCAGTACGGCCTGTTGCTGTTCATGCTGGCGGCCGGGCTCACCCTGATCTTCGGCATCATGGGCGTGGTCAATCTCGCGCATGGCAGCTTCTACATGCTGGGCGCCTACCTGGCCTGGTTCCTGGTGTCGCAACTCGACAGCCTGGTGCTGGCCATCGTGCTCGGCACGGTCATCGCCGTGGCGTTGGGCTGGTTGCTGGAGTGGCTGCTGTTCCGCCACTTCTACCACCGCGACCACCTGGACCAGGTGCTGCTGACCTTCGGCCTGATCTACATCTTCGAGGAAGTGCGCTCCATTCTCTGGGGCGACGATGTGCACTCGGTGCCGGTGCCCGAGCTGCTCAACTGGTCGATCCCGCTGACCGACAACCTGTCCTACCCGGTCTACCGGCTGGTGATGTCGGGCGTGTGCATCGCGCTCGCCCTCGGCCTGTACCTGCTCATCTCCAGGACCCGCCTGGGCATGAAGATCCGCGCGGGCGCCTTCAACCGCGAGATGACCGAGTCGCTCGGCATCAACATCCGCCTCATCCATGGCGTGGTGTTCGCGCTGGGCGTGGCCCTGGCGGCCATCGCCGGCATGATCGCCTCGCCCGTTTCCAGCGTGTACCCCGGCATGGGCAGCTCGGTGCTGATCATGTGCTTCGTGGTGGTCGTCATCGGTGGCATCGGCTCGGTGCGCGGGGCCCTCGTGGCCGCGCTGCTGGTGGGCCTGGTGGACACCTTCGGCAAGGTGCTGGTGCCGCAGATCGCCGGCATGGCCGTGTACATGCTCATGGCCGCCGTGCTGCTTTACAAGCCTGAAGGGCTGTTCAAACAATGAGTTCGCCCAAAGCCCAGCTGGAAAAGCTGCCGCGCAGCATGCAGGTGATCCTGCTGCTGGGCGCCATCGCCCTCGCCGCCTTTCCGCTCATGCCCCTGACGGGTGTCGACTTCTACCTGCAGATGCTCTCGCAGATGATGATCCTGGCCATCTTCGCGATGAGCCTCGATCTGCTGCAGGGCGTGACCGGCCTGGTCTCGCTCGGCCACGCCGCCTACTTCGGTCTGGCGGGTTACGCCCTGGCGTTCCTCACGCCGGCCGACACGCCCATCAGCCTGTGGTGGGCGCTGCCCGTCTCGGCCCTGGGCGCGGGCCTGGCGGCGCTGATCATCGGCTTCTTCGTGGTGCGCACGCACGGCATCTATTTCATCATGGTCACCATGGCGTTCGCGCAGATGGTGTTCTTCCTGTTCTTCGACAACAAGGCGCTCGGCGGCTCCGACGGCCTGTACGTGAACTTCCGGCCCGACGCCTCGCTGTTCGGCTGGACCGGCATCGACCTGGAAAACAAGACCACCTTCTATTACTTCACCCTGCTGCTGCTGGTGCTGGTCTACGCCTTCCTGCGGCGCCTGCTGTTCTCGCCCTTCGGGCGCGTGCTCGCCGGCATCCGCGTGAACGAGCACCGCATGCGCGCGGTGGGCTACGGCACCTTCGGCTACAAGCTCGCCGCCTTCACCCTCGCCGGTGCGCTGGCCGGTGTGGCAGGCTTCCTGTGGGCCGCGCAGACCGGCTACGTGAACCCCGAACTCATGGGCTTTCACATGAGCGCGCACGCCATCATGATGGTCATCCTCGGCGGCATGGGCAATTTCGCGGGCGCCATCGTGGGGGCCTTCGCGTTCGAGTACGTCATGCACTTCTTCAAGGACCTCACCAAGCACTGGCAGTTGCTGATGGGCAGCTTCATCGTGCTGATCGTGGTGTTCGCGCCGCGCGGCTTGCTGGGTCTGGTGGCGCAGTTCTCCCGCAAGCGAGGTGCCCCATGAGCGAGCTCCTGCTCTCGGCGAAAAGCCTCACCAAGCGCTTCGGTGGCCTGGCCGCCGTCAACGACGTGTCGGTGGACCTGCACCGCGACCGCATCCACGCCGTCATAGGCCCCAACGGCGCGGGCAAGTCCACCTTGACCAACCTGCTTTCGGGCGACCTGCCTCCCACCTCCGGCCGCATCACGCTCAACGGCACCGAAACGGCCGGCAAGAACCCCGAACGCATCTCGCGCCTGGGCCTGGGCCGCAGCTACCAGAAGACCAACATCTTCCTGCCCTTCACCGTGTGGGACAACGTGCGCCTGGCCGCCCAGTCGCGTGAACGGCATGGCCCGTGGAACCCGCTGCGCTGGCTCTCGGCGGCCAGCGCGATGACCGACGTCAACCGCCGCTGCGAACGCGCCATCGAACTCGCCGGCCTCACGGCCCGCGTGGGCGCCATTGCGGGCACCACCAGCCATGGCGAGCAGCGCCAGCTGGAGATTGCCATGACCCTGGCCACCGAACCCACCGTGCTGCTGCTCGACGAGCCTCTGGCCGGCATGGGCCACGCCGAGGCCGAGCGCATGGTGGAGCTGCTGCTGAGAATCAAGAAGGACCACGCCATGATGCTCGTGGAGCACGACATGGATGCCGTGTTCACCCTGGCCGACCGGCTCACCGTCATGGTCAACGGCCAGGTGATCGCCAGTGGCACGCCGGCCGAAGTCCGCGCCGACGCGGGCGTGCAGGCGGCCTACCTCGGCGAGGAGCACGAATGAGCGCGCTGATCCAGGCCAGGGGCCTGCACACCCACTACGGCGCGAGCCACATCCTGCGCGGCGTGGACTTCACCGTCGACAAAGGCCAGACCATCGGACTGATGGGCCGCAACGGCATGGGCAAGACAACCCTGCTCAAGTCGATCATGGGCATCGTCAAGCCCAGCGGTGGCAAGGTGCATGTGAAGGGCCAGGACATGACCGGCGCCCCCACCTTCGAGATCGCCCGCCTGGGCATCGCCTATGTGCCCGAAGGCCGTGGCATCTTCGGCAACCTGAGCGTGCGCGAGAACCTGGTGATGTCGGCCCGGGCCGGCACACAGGGCCAGCGCGAATGGACCTACGACCGCGTGCTGCAGACCTTCCCCCGCCTGGCCGAACGCCTTAACCACGGTGGACAGCAGCTCAGCGGCGGCGAGCAGCAGATGCTCACCATCGGCCGCGCGCTCATGACCAACCCCGATCTGCTCATCCTCGACGAGGCCACCGAGGGCCTGGCGCCCCTGATCGCGCGCGAAATCTGGCGCATCTGCGGCCTGATCCGGGAGAGCGGCATCAGCAGCGTGATCGTGGACAAGAACTGGAAGCACGTCACCCAGATCACCGACCGCAACGTGATCCTCGTCAAAGGAGAGGTGGTCTTCGAAGGCAGCTCGGAACAGCTGCACGCGCAGCCGGAGTTGCTGGAACAGTACCTGGGCGTCTGAGCCGCGGCAACGACCCGGCCCTATTCATCGCGGGGGCTCGTCGCGCGCCGGTAGACATAACGGCCCTGCTGGCAGGGATCGCAGAAGGCCCATCGGCTGGCCTGCCATTTGAGCGCGGCCTGGCTCAGCACAAAGGCCGCCATCGCACCGACCCACCAGGGCCACAGAGGAACGCCGGCCAGGGACAGCCCAACGGCAACGGCGGCCAGGGCCGCAGCGAATGCCAGGAACTGCCGGCACCGCCGCAACTCCTCCCGTCTTGTGGGCGTGAAAGAAACAGGCCGCTGGCAGCGGCTGCACGACAACCGCTTCATGTGGGTCCGTTGGACGCCACGTCGGCGGCAGCGACCTGGTGTTCGACCCAGGGGTCCGAGGGAGCGTCCCGATGCCAGCAGCGCCAGCCATGGGTATAGGCGTGCTGGAGGTAGGGTCCTCGCAGCAGCCGAGGGACGTCTTCCCTCGCCTGCTCGCAGCCCAGGAGGTGGACGGCGCCGGCCCAGTTTTCAACCACCTGCGATGGTCGCCTGGCCAACTCGGCGTCGGCCAGGCTGGCCGCCTGCTCCACCGAGCCGGCGCGAACGAGAAAACAGGTGTCGGGGCCGTTGGGACCGCCGGTGAAGACGTCGTCCGAGTCGTTGCCCCAGCGGATGACTTCGTAGAGGTTCATCATGCAGCGCGTCGGTCCTTCATCAACGCGAAGGCCGCGACCCCATCGCCGTGAGCACGCCCAGGCCGATGAAGGACGTGCCGGCGATCCGGTTGCCCCAGACACCATGCCGTGCCGCGCGGCCCAGGCGCGGTGCGACCAGGCTGGCGGTGAGCACGTAGAGGATGTCGGTGCAGCACGCGATGGCCACGAACACGCCGCCGAGCGCCAGGGTCTGCAGCAAGGGGCTGGCGCCGTGCGCGTCCATGAACTGCGGCAGGAAAGCAGCGAAGAACAGGGTGGTTTTCGGGTTCAGCAGCGCCACCAGGAAGCCATCGCGGAAGACGCGCCGCAGGGGTTGCGACGGCACCTTGGGCGTGGCGCCGTCGGCCACCGGTGGCGGCGCCGTCCACATGCGCACGCCCAGGTACACGAGGTAGGCCGCGCCGGCCCACTTCACCACCGTGAAGGCCACCGACGACACGGCGAACAGGGCGGCCAGCCCGAGCGCGGCGCCCAGGGCGTTGGCGAGGTTGCCGAGGGCCACGCCCAGCACGGACGAAAGACCGCAGGCGCGCCCTTGCGCCAGGGTGCGGGCCACGATGTAGACGACGGCGGGACCGGGGGTCAGGGCCAGCACCAGGCTGGCGCCCACGAAAGCCAGAAGCAAAGGCGTGTCGGGAAGCATGGGAACTCCAGGAATCGGGATCGCCAGTATCGCCGCAGCCCGGAAAAAACTCGAGGATGTCGATGAACACGAGCCCGATCGCGGCCAGGCGCGCGCGTGCAGCGGCGGGTTGAGGGCCGGTCAGGGCAAGGCGAGCAGGTCCACATGGCCCACGCGCAGGCTGCCCGAGGTGGCCTTCGCGTGCCGCCGTTGCCGCCACGCTTCCAGCGCGGCGATGGACGCGGGCTCCTGCTCGCACGCGGCGTGGGCGATGCCGTCGACCAGCGCGCGGTGCAGCGCGCCGGCCTGTGCGCTTTCCAGGCTGTGGATGCGCCAGTCGCTGGCCGCGCTGAACACGCGGTAGCCGCTGCCCTGCAGCGCGCGGCGCAAGGCCGGCACGGCGGCGGCACCGAGCGCGGGGCCAAAGCCCTTGTCGCGCCGCTGGTGCCGGGCGAAGAGCCGGCCCACGGTCGAGTCCAGCGGGTCGCCCGGCTCCCAGTCGTGGCGGCCGTCCACGCTGAGCGTGAAGAGCATGGCCGCGCGCGCGCCCACGGCGTGAGACACCAGCCGTTGCAGCCAGTCGGCGCTCACGAGATCCAGCAAGGCCGACGCGGTGACGAGGTGGGCTGCGTGCCAGGGCAGCGTGTCCAGATGCCGCGCGAGGTCCAGTTGCCGGCAGACGATGGACGCCTCGAAACCCGGGCCGCTGGCGCCGGGTGGCCAGCCGCGCAGCAACGCGGCGTCGTGGTCCACCACCAGCCATTGCTGCGCTCCGCCCAGGCGAGGCGCGAGCCAGCGCTGGTTCGCGCCGGTGCCGCAGCCCAGGTCGATCACGCGCCAGGGTGTGCCCGCGGGTGGGGCCATGGCATGGAACCGCGCGGCCAGTTGCAGGTGCCTGGCGGCCTCGTCGCGCGCCGCCGTGTCGAAGGGTTCGCGCTGTTGCAGCCAGTCGGCGCTGAAGTGGGCGCCGCGGGCTGCGGAGCTTGCTTGGGAACGGCCCTGCGCGGCGCTCATGCCATGGCCTCCAGCACGGCCGCGTAGCGCGCTGCCTGCTGCGGCCAGGTGGGCAGCGCGGCGGCGGCTTCGCGCGCGCCAGCGCCCAGGCGCTCGCGCAGCCCGGCATCGGCCAGCACGCGCTCCAGCGCGGCCCGCAGGGCTGGCCCGTCACCCGCAGGCGCCTGCAGGCCTGCGCCGGGCGGCAGCGTGTGGGCCAGCGCCCCGCCGTCGGTGGTGACCACCGGCAGGCCGTGGGCGATGGCCTCGGCGATCACCATGCCGTAGCCCTCGTAGAGCGAGGGCAGAACGAAGACATCGGCCGCCAGGTAGTGCGCGCGCAGCGCTGGGCCCGGCAGCTCGCCGTGCCAGACGACGCGCTCGCCCAGCGGCGCGGCCAGGGCCTGCAGGCGCGCGGCGGTGCCGGGGTCGCGCTCGGCGCTGCCCACCAGGTGCAGCACCCATGGCAGTGGCGTGAGGCTGGCCAGCGCTTTCAGCAGCAGGGCATGGCCCTTGCGCGGCGTGAGCGTGGCCACGCAAAGCAGTTGCACCGGGCCGTCGCGCCGGGGGTTGGGCGGCGGTGGGAGCGACGGGTCGGTGCCCGGCTCCACCACGGCGATGCGCTCGGGCGGGACGCCCAGGGCGGCCACGTCGTCGAGCGTGCGGCGGCTGGGCACCACCACCTGCCGCACCAGTTGCAGGGCTTGCGCCTCGGCCGTGCGCAGGTGTGCGCTGTCCGCCGCGCTCAGGCCTGTTTCCAGGTGCAGGGGGTGGTGCACATGGGCAACCCAGCGCAAGCGCTGGGCATGCGGCCGGACCACGCGCGCCAGGGCGCCGAAGGCCAGGCCGTCGGCGATCACCAGCGCGCCATCGGGCAGGGCCGCGATGCGGGCCCGGGCGGCCGAGAGGTCGCTGTCGTCGGGCCAGGGCCAGGCGCCTTCCAGCACCTCGGGCAGCACCGTCCAGCCGTGCTCGCGCAGGGCGAGCGAGAGCCGGCGGTCGTAGGTGTAGCCGCCCGTGGGGATGTGCCAGTCGCCCGGCAGCAGGAAGTGGCAGACGCGCTGGCCGGGCATGGCTCAGACCGGCAGCGGGCCTTCGTACGAGGCCCAGGCCACGTGCGATTCGTGCAGGGTCACCTTCATCTGCCGCAGGCCGGCCGACTGCGCGGTGGGCAGCGCCTGCGCACCAAGCGCGCCGGCCGCGATGCGCACGGCGATGTGGTCGAAGATCACGCGCGCCAGGAACTCGGTCGTGGTGTTGCGGCCCTTGAACTCGGGCATCTCATCCAGGTTCTGGAAGTTGAGCACGGCCAGTGTCTCGCGCAGCACCTGCGTAGCCAGGCCGATGTCGACCACGATGCCGTCGGCATCCAGCGCCTCGCGGCGCAGTTCGAGGTCCACCACGTAGGTGGCGCCGTGCATGCGCTGGGCCGGCCCGAACACCGCGCCCTGGAAGCTGTGGGCGATCATGAAATGGTCTCTGACGTTGACGGCGTACATCGGTCGGGGGTCCTTTGAAAGGCGGGAAGGATCACGCAGGGTAGTCGATGCGCTGGCACAGGGTGTCGGGCGCACCGGCGCCGGCCAGCCGCGCGAGCACCTGCGGCAGCTCGGCGAAGGGTGCGCTGTGGGTGACCAGCGCGTCCAGCGCCGGCTCGGTGAGCAGCGAGAGCGCGAGTTCCAGGCGCTGGCGGTGGCTCCAGCGGTCGCGCTGGCGCTTGGCCACATGGCCTACCTGCGAGCTCTTGAGCGTGAGCCGCTGCGAATGGAAGGCCTCGCCCAGCGGCACGCTGACCGGGCGACTGCCGTACCAGCTGAGTTCGAGCACCGTGGCCTCGAAGGCCGCAAGCCGCAGCGCGGTGGCCAGCCCGGCCGACTGGCCGCTGGTGTGGATGACCAGATCGGCCTGGGCTTGCGCCGCTTCGGGCAGGGCAAAACCGGCACCGAGCGTGGCCGCGATGCCCGCGCGCGCGGGGTTCGTGTCCACCACCTGCACGCGGCCTTGGGGCAGGCGCGCCGCGAGCCAGGCCACCAGCAGGCCGAGCGTGCCCCCGCCCACCACGGCGATGTGCTCGCCTGGGTTGGGCTGGCCGTCCCACAGGGCGTTGATGGCGGTTTCCAGGTTCGCGGCCAGCACGGCGCGCGCGGCGGGCACCCCGGCGGGCAGCGGCACCAGCACGGACGCGGGCACCTGGAACACCGTCTGGTGCGGATAGAGGCAGAACACCTCGCGCCCGAGCAGCTCGGGCGGCCCGGCTTCGACCACACCCACGTTCACGTAACCGTATTTCACCGGGCCGGGGAAATCGCCCGCCTGGAACGGCGCGCGCATGCGCTGCGCCTCGCTGGCGGGCACCTCGCCCCGGAACACCAGGCCCTCGGTGCCCCGGCTCACGCCGGTGTGCAGGGTGCGCACGCGGGCGAAGCCTTCGGGAAGCGGTGGCAGGGTTTCGTCGCGGATCTCGGCGAGGCCGGGGCTGACCACCCAGCAAGCCTGGGCGGAAACGGCGGCGGACGGATCGGAGGCGATGGGCATGGACGAAGGGGGGGTGGTGTCGGCGGGGTGGGCGTAGTTTGACCCATCATCGCCGACACCACTGCCTGCCCCTGGTGGTGCCCGACCCCGTGAACGCCGTCTCGGCCGATTTCTTCGGCATCGGCTTCAACCGCTGCGCCGCCGCCATGGCGCCGGTGAACGAATCGGCGAATGTGGTGTCGGAAGGAGGCGCATGCCATGATCGCCGGAACCGCCCACCATGAAGACCACCGGAGCCTCCCTCGCCCCAGCCCCGGGCCTTGCCGGCCTGCGGCGTGACGCCGCGCGCGATCTGGCGGTGGTGGCGGCCCTGGTGGGCGCGCTCGCCAGCGCGCTGGGCGCGGCGGGCGGCCTGGGCCTGGACTACATGGCCAAGACCTGGCTGGTGTATGGCCTGGGCGCCTGGCTGGTGTGGCGCGCCCTGGCCCACCACCCGCATCCGCGTTTCGGCCCCGCCAATCGCGTGACCCTGGTGCGGCTGGGCTCAATGGCCCTGCTCGCGGCCCTGGTGGGCGAGGCCCTGCCCCGCCCGCCCCTGGCTTCAATGGCCCCAGCGGCCTGGTGGCTGGTGGTGATCGCCACCACCACGGCCCTGCTCGATGCGGTGGACGGCGCGCTGGCCCGGCGCAGCGGCCTGGCCAGCGCCTTCGGCGCCCGTTTCGACATGGAGACCGACGCGGCGTTCACCCTGGTGCTGTGCGCGCTGGTGCTGCAGGCCGGCCAGGCCGGGCCCTGGGTGCTGGCGTCGGGGTTGATGCGCTATGCCTTCGTGGGCGCCTCGAAGCCCTGGCCCTGGCTGGCCGGCGCCCTGCCGCCGAGCAAGCGCCGCCAGACGGTGTGCGTGGTGCAGATCACCGCGCTCATCATCTGCCTGGGGCCCATCGTGCCACCCTGGCTGGCGGCCTCGCTGGCCGCTTTCAGCCTGGCCTTGCTGAGCCTTTCGTTCGCCGTCGACATCCGGACCCTGGCGCGGCAGCGCCCCACCCTCACGGAGACCTGAGCCATGCGCACTTCTGCTTTCTCCTTTTCTTCCCTCCTCCTGCCACTGGCGCTGTGCGCCCAGCTGCTGGCCGCCGCGCCCGCGCACGCCCAGGCGGCCAAGTACGAGCTGGACCCGGACCACATCACCATCGCGTTCCTGGTGGACCACATCGGCTACGCCAAGGTGCTGGGCATGTTCCGCTCGGCGCGCGGCAGCTACCGCTTCGACGAGGCCACGGCCACGTTGTCGGACGTGCGCATCGAGGTGGAGACGGCCAGCGTCTTCAGCAACCAGCGCAAGCGCGACGAGCATCTGAAGGGCCCCGACTTCCTGAACAGCGGCGAGTTCCCGCGCATGGTGTTCACCGCCAGCAGCGCCAAACGCACCAGCGAGCGCAACTTCGAGATCAGCGGCCAACTGGAGCTGCTGGGCAAGTCGCAACCCCTCACGCTGCAGGCCACCTGGAACAAGAGCGCCGAGTCGCCCATGGGCGGCCCGCTGCGCAAGCCCTACACCATGGGCGTGTCCGCGCGCGGCAGCTTCAAGCGCAGCGCCTACGGCATGAACTACGCGGTGTCCAACGGCTGGGTCGGTGACGAGGTGCCGCTGATCATCGAGTTCGAAGCGGTGCGCCAGTGAGCGGCGCGCGCGCCGCGCCGCCGCGGTGGTTGCCGTGGCTGCTGCGCTTCGGCCTGGCGTTCGCGCTGCTCAACGCGCTGTGGACCTTCGAGAACCGCTGGCCGGGTTTCGGCGTGCGCACCATGCCGCGCCTGTCGTTCGAGCTGTGCCTGGCCGTGGTGGCGCTGATGGGCTGGGTGCTCTGGCGCGGCCGGCTCTCGGCGCGCGCGGCCACCGCGTTGTCCCTTGGCTTCGTCTTCCTGGTGCTGGTGCGTTACGCGGACGTGACGGCCCCGGCCGTGCTGGGCCGACCGGTCAATGTGTATTGGGACGGGCGCCACGCCGCCGAACTGCTGCGGCTGGCCGCCCAGACCCTGCCCGCTTGGCAGCTGCTGGGCCTGGCGCTGGCGCTGCTGCTGGGCGCGGTGCTGCTGGTGGGCCTGGTGCGCCACGCGATCTTGGTGCTGGCGCGGTGCCTGGCTTGGGAGCGCCCCCGGCCCTGGCTGCTGGCCGCCGTGGCCGCGTGCACGCTCAGTTTCGCCGCCTACGTGCCAGGTGAGCGCGACACCCGCTGGTTCTTCTCGCTGCCGCTCACACCCACGCTCGTGCACCAGGGCCAGTTGCTGGCGCGCGTGGCCCGGCCGGCCTCGGCCGAGTCGGTGCTGGGCGCGGGCCCGGCCTTCGACGGCGATCTCTCCGGCCTGATGGGGCCACGCGGCCCGGCGGACGTGCTGCTGGTGTTCGCCGAGTCCTATGGCACGGTGAGCTTCGACCGGCCCGAGCAGGCCGCCGGGCTGGTGGCGGCGCGCGCAGCGCTGGACGGAGCCATCCACGCCGGCGGCCGCACCGTGGTCAGCGCGCGCGTCACCGCGCCCACCTTCGGCGGTGCCTCGTGGCTGTCGCACGCCGCGCTGCTGGCCGGCGTGGACACCAGCGACCCGGGCGACCACGACCTGCTGCTCGCCAGCGACCGGCCCACGCTGGTGCGCCATTTCGCGCGCCATGGCTACCGCACCGTGGGCTGGATGCCCGGCCTCAAGCGCCCCTGGCCCGAGGGCGCCTTCTACGGCTTCGACCGCCTCGCGAAGGACGCCGACATGGGCTACACCGGACCCGACTTCGGCTACTGGCGCATTCCCGACCAGGCGGCGCTGGCGCTGCTGCACACGCAGGAACTCGCGCCCACCACGGATCGCGCGCCGCGCTTCGTGGTGTTTCCGACCACCAGCACGCACGCGCCGTTTCACCCGCTCGCGCCCTTCGTGCCGGGCGGCTCGCTGCGCACCGGCCCCCAGACCTACGGCGCAGCGCAGGCCCTGGCCGCGCAGGCGGCGCCGCTGGCGGTGCGCGAGCCCCTGCCGCCCTACCTGGAGAGCCTGCGCTACCAGCACGCCTGGCTGGCGGACTACCTGAAGCAGCGCTCGGCGCGACCGCTGGTGATGGTGGTGGTGGGCGACCACCAGCCGCCCGCGCTGGTGAGCGGGCCCGCGGTGTCGTGGGACGTGCCGGTGCACGTGATCAGCGAGGACCGCGCCCTGCTGCAGCGCCTGCTGGGCAACGGCTTCGCGCCCGGCCTCACGCCGCCGGCGGAGGCGCTGGGGCCGATGCAGCGGCTGACCGAGGTGCTGCTGGCGGTGTTCAACGCGCCCGGGGCACACGAGGTGCAAGGCTTCGAGCACGTGGGCGCGCCCGCGAGCAGCGCGCCGCACACCGGGTCCTGAGGCGGCTCAGGCCACGAGCCAGGCGTGCACGTCGCCCGAGGGCGCGTCCGCCGGCAAGGCGCACAGCCAGCCGCGCATCGCCTCGGCAACCTCGCCTTCGGGCTGGAGCAGGTGCTGCCGCTCGCCCAGCGACGCCGCATAACGGTAGCGCCCGGGCCCGGCCAGGGCTTCGAGCCGGTCGATGCAGCCCAGCGCCACGTCGCGCACGGCCGGCACGAACTCGAAGGACAGCGCCGGCAGGGGCTGGCTCAGGCCCATGAGCACCTCCAGCTCGAAACCCTCTACATCGATCTTCACGAAGTCGGGTCGCCCATGGGTGGCAATCAGCGCGTCCAGCGTGGTCACGGGCACGAGTGGCCCGGCTTCCCAGCGCACACCGCGGAACGACGGTGCCGCGCCCGCGCGCCGCACAAAATCGGTGGAAAGCGTGGCCACGGTGGGCGTGCGCGGGCTGGCCATCAGGCGGGCTTCGCCGGGCGCGCGACCCAGGGCCTGCGGCAGCAGCGCCACCTGCGCATCGTGACCGAAGCGGCGCCCGAGCAGCCGCACGAAATCGGGCTGCGGCTCCAGCGCGACCACGCGCGCGCCGAGCTGGCGGAACGCCGCCACGCGGTTGCCGGCATGGGCGCCGACGTCGAACGCCAGACCACCCACCGGCAGGAAGCGGCGGTAGAAGCGCCGCAGCTGCGCGCCGCGCCAGGGGATGGCGCGGTACACGAGGAAGGAGCGCAGCAGGCCGAGCGGACGGTCGATCGCGCGGCTCATCGCGGGCGCTGGGGGGGCAAGGGGATGAGGATCATCTGGACGGTCCGGTTGGCCGGGTTCTCGGTGTCCTGCGCCGTCAGCGCCGGAAGGTCTTTCTTCGCCAGCGGGGCCACGAAGATGCGGGCCGCGCCAATGCCGCCCTGCTCGCGCAGCAGCTCGGCCACGCTGCGGGCGCGGCGCATCGCGAGCGCGTCGTTGAGCGCATCGCCCCCGACCGTGTCGGTGTGGGCCACGATCAGGACACCCACGTCGGGGTGCGCACGCAGGTGGTCGCGGGCCTTGTCGATGTCCGCCACGGCCTGCCGCGAGAGCTCGGCCTTGCCGGTCGCGAAGAGCACCGGCGGCAGCACCGGCAAGGGGTCGGCCGCCCCCACCGGCGAGGGGCTCGACGGCAGCACCACGTAGACCGTGGGCGCGCTGGCCGCCTCCTTCTTCGGCGCGTTGGAGGCCACCGCGAACACGGCGATGGAGATGATCGCCGCCAGGCCGGCCCAGAAGACGGTATCGATGCCTCTGGACACGCGCACATGCAGGCGCGTGAACGCGCTCCAGTGGTTGACGGCCGCCAGCGCGTCGGCCAGGCGGTCGTACTCCTCCTTGCGATCGACCTTCGTGGTGTCGGCCTGGTAGTGCTCCCAGGCCATGCGCTTCTCTTCGATCAGGCGGCTCACCGAATCGATGCGCGGGCTGTTCGGGTCGTTGGGGTTGCGCTTGGGCAGCAGCTCGTCCTTGCGCCGCGCGAACTCGGCCTGCACGGCGAGGATCTCGGGGTCCTGGGTGGTGTCGATCAGCAGGTTGGTGTACGCCAGATCGGGCGTGAGCACGAACAGCAGGCGGCGCACGGACCAGCCCAGCAGCAGCAACGACACGAGCAAGGCCAGCGAGGCCACGATCCAGCGCGGGCTGAACAGTTCGAGCGAGCCGTAGCCGGAAAACGGCGCACCGGCCAGCAGCACGCCGGCGATGCCGCCGAACACAGCGATCAGCGTCTTGACGTTGTCGCGCAGGCTGGCCTTGGCGACGACATAGGGATCGGCGGCGGCCATGGCGCCCTACTCCAGCGGATCGTTGTGCCAGAAGCGCAGCACGTCCAGGCCCAGGTCCGGCTCCTTCAGCAGCTTCTGCAGCCGGCCCAGCTCATGGCTGGCGTCGGGCGACGACAGGGTGCCGACGTCCACGTCCAGCACCGTGATCGCGCCGAAGCGCAGGGGCTTCACGCGCGTCACCCGCTGGCGCACCAGGCGCTGCAGGCTCTCCGGGTCCAGGCCCTTGAATTCGGCAAGCTTCCAGCGCTCGATGCCGGCGACCTCGACCACGAAGAGCTCGCGCGCGTCGAACGGCTCCTGCGTGCTGGATTCGATGAACATCACCCCCGGCGGCGTGGCCGGTTCGGGTGCGGGCGGCCTGGGCGGTGGTGGCGAGGGGGATGCCACCGGCGAGGGCGCGGGGGCCGGGCTGGCGGCGGGGCTGGGTTTGGCGCTGCCCCCGCCATCGCCGCCACCGGGGAGCTTCACTTCGATCCAGTCCCGTCCACACTGGATCTGAATCGTGCCGTACGGTGTGAAGGTGTATTCGATCGACATTCCGCGTCCCTCCTCAGGCACTGGAAGTCACGGGGATCCCGGCCGCCGGGGTCCCCTGACACAGCCTGTCGCAGAATATCACCTTCGTTTGCAAATGCACACCCAGGGCGGCCGGCAGACCTCAGGTCAGCAGACAGCTGACCCGCTCGACGCCCCGGTCGGGCGGCTCGTCGAAACCGGCCTCCAGGCCGTGCTTGCGCATGAAGGCGAGCATGCGCAGGTTGATGTCGAGCACGTCGCCGTAAAGATGGCGCAGACCGGCCTCGCGCGCGCCGGCGATGAGGGTGGTCATCAGGCGGCTGGCCACCCCGGAGCCCTGCCAGCCGTCGAGCACGCTCAGGGCCAGCTCGGCGCTGCCTTGTTCGGCATCGACGACGAACCAGCCCGCCTCGCCGATGATTTCCTCGCCGTCCGGGCCCCAGATGCAGGCCACCCAGGCCGCGTGCCGCACGCCGTCGGCGTTGACGAGGTAGGCGATCAGCTTGGGCGAGGCGCCGTTCACGCTGCCGTGGAAGCGGTTGCGGCGCGAGGACCCGCTGAGTCCCAGCACGAAGCCCTGCATGGTTTGCGAGTCTTCGGTGCGCACGCGGCGCACGAAGACGGGCGGCCTTGCGGTGGGCGTCATGGGCCGACCTCTTCCATGGTTTCGCGCGCCAGGCCGAAGAGCGTCACGTCGTCGTGCGGCTCGAAGCTGCCCACGTGGGCCGCCAGCCGCGCGCGCACGGCATCGACCAGGGCCTGCGCCGAGCCGGTTTCGCGGGTCAGCACCTGCCCCAGGGCCGCTTCGCCCAACGGCCCCGACGCGCCGAGCGCGTCGCTGGCGCCGTCGGTGTACACGAGCAGCCGGGCGCCGGGCCGCAGAGTGAGGGTCTGCACGGTGCAGCGCCGGCCGGCCTCCAGCCCCACGGCCGGGCCGGTGGTGTCCAGGCGCACCGGGGCTTCACCGGGTGCCTGCTGGACATAGGGCGCCTCATGGCCGGCATTGAGGTAGTGCATGCGCCCGCTCCCCGGCTCCAGCAGCGCGAAGAACACGGTGGCGAACATGTTCTCGTGCCCATGCACGGTGGCGATGTAGTCGTTGACGAAGGCCACGCTGCGCACCAGCGTCTGCGGCAGCGGCTCATCGGGCGCCGCCTGGGTGGCCATGGCGCGCAGCAGTGTGCGAAACAACGCCATGTAGAGCGCGGCGCCCACGCCCTTGTCGCACACGTCGGCCACCACGCAGGCGAGCGCGCCCCCGGGCAGCGCGTAGGCGTCGTAGAAATCGCCGCCGACCTGTCGGGCCGGCGTGCAGCTCGCGCCCAGCGACCAGCCCGGCAGGCACGGCAATGCCATCGGCAGAAAGCCCAGCTGGATGCGCTGGCCGATCTGCAGCTCGCGCGACAGGGCCTGCAGCAGCTGGCTCCTGTGGTCCTGCAGGCGCTTCTTGGCCAGCGAGGACTCGATGCGCGCCTGCAGCACCACCGGGTTGAAAGGCTTGGGCAGGTAGTCGTCGGCGCCCAGCTCCAGGCAGCGCACGACGCTTTCGGTCTCGTCGATGGCCGAGACCATCACCACGGGCAGTTGCGCCGACTGCGGGCTGGCCCGGATGCGGCTCAGGGTTTCGTAGCCGTCCATCTCGGGCATGGTGATGTCCAGCAGCACCAGGTCCCAGTCCTGCCGCTCGAGCTGGTCCAGCGCATCGCGCCCGTTGACGGCAATGCCCGCCTCATGGCCCAGGCGCTGGATGCGGCGCGCCAGCAGGTCGCGGTTGAGCGCCAGGTCGTCGACCACCAGGATGCGCATCGGCCGCTCCAGCGGCGCCTGCGGCTCAGGCCGCGAGGGGTTCACGGCGTTGGCGCTCCGCGTCGAGCAAGGCATGGAGGTACGGCAGCTGCTGCAAGGCGGCCTGCTCGCCCTCTTCGATCAGGTACGGCACCTTGGCGGTGTCGAACAGGCCCACGCGCTGCTTGAACTCCGGCAGGATCAGGATCATCTCGGAATGGTGGGCCGCGCTCTGGAAGGCCAGGCGCGACTTGAGCAGGTTGTTCGCGAGGATGGCGCTGAGCTGCGCCGCGAAACGCCCCGCGCTGCGGATGTTGTTCTGGTACGGGCTTTCGAAGCCCACCGCCACGATCACGCGGCCGCCGTTCTTCATCGCCACGCTGACCGGCAGCGGGTCGGCCATGTAGCCATCGATCAGCAGCCGGTCGCCCAGCTTCACCGGCGCGAACGCCAGCGGCAGCGAGGCGCTGGCGCGGATCGCCTCGACCAGGTCGCCGCGCGTGATGTCCACCAGCTCACCGTTCAGGAAATCGGTGGCGGTGATGTGCAGCGGGATGGGCGTGTCCTCGATGCGCTGTTGCCCGAAGACGGCGCGAAAGGCGGCGAGCATCGGGGCGTCGTCGCGCAGGCCGAAGCTGTCGGGCCGGAAGCCGAACAGCCGGGGCGCCAGCAGGCGCAGAAAGCCCATGTGGTTGCGCCTGGAGGTGATCTTGCGGGTCCAGGTGCGCACGGTGATGTCGGCCATCTTCGCGGCGTCGAACCCCATCGCCACCCCGGCCGCGAACAGCGCGCCGCCGCTGCAGCCGACCACGCGCTCGATGCCGATGCCGGCATCGGCCAGCGCCTTGACCACGCCGATGGCGGCGGCGCACTTGACGCTGCCCGAACCGATCACCAGCGTGACCGCCGGGCCCTGCGTCGATGGCGCGGCGCGCGGCGTCATGCGGCCTCCTTGAAGCTGTCCACCGCTTGGCGCACGTCGGGGAAGATGTTCAGGATGCTGGTGAAACCGGCGATCTCCAGCACCCGGTTCACCTGGGGCTGCACGGCGGCCACGCGCAGGTCGCCACCGGCGAGGCGGCAACTTTTCACCGCGCCCAGCAAGGACCTCAGGCCGGCGCTGCTGGTGTAGTTCACCAGCGAGAAGTCGGCCACCAGGCGCACATGGCCCTGGTCCATGGCCTGCGCGAAACGCTGAGCCAGCTCGTCGGCGTTGAGGCTGTCGATGCTGCCCGTGATGGCCAGCACGGCGATCGTGTCGTGGGGTGTGAGGGTGATCTGCAAGCGGTTCTCCAGGGGTCGGTGGGGTGCGGGCGGCACCAGGTCTTTTTCGATGGTGAAGACGTTGCCCAGGCGCGGGTGGCGCTGGTAGCGCTGGCGGTGCGAGAGCTGCCGGATCAGGTGCACGCCCAGGCCACCGGGCGCACGGGACTCGGCGGCGGCCGTGGTGTCCGGGGGCGCGACAGACATGGGGTCGAAGGGCCGGCCCTGGTCTTCCAGGGTGAGCACGATGCGGCGGGAAACACCGTCCTGCACGACGCGCGCCTCCAGCGCGAGCGGACCGGCCTGCCCTGCGGGATAGGCGTGGTGCATGACGTTGACGCAGGCCTCTTCGACGATGAGCTGAAGGTCGTGGCAGGTGGCGTCGTCGATGCGCTCGCGCTGGCACAGGTCCGTCACCAGGGCCAGCAGCGCCGGCAGCTGGGCCGGTTCCGCCGGGCACTCGAGGCGGCTCATGCGCCGTGCTCCGGTGGCGGGACCGGCTGGGGCAGCCAGGCGGTGAAGCACGACCCCTGGCCCGGTGTGCTGGTGACCTCGATGTCGCCCCCCATCAGGCGGCACAGGCGGCGGCTGATCACCAGCCCCAGGCCACTGCCGCCGAAGGCGCGCGTGGTGCCTTCGTCGGCCTGCAGGAAGGGTTGGAACAACTGGCCGATCTCTTCGGCGCTCAGGCCGATGCCGGTGTCTTCCACCTCGAAGCGCAGCATGGGCGCGCCAGGCTCGCACTCGCGCGTGAAGACGCGCAGCAGAACCTGACCCTGCGCCGTGAACTTCGCGGCGTTGGACACCAGCGCGATCAGCACCTGCCGCAGGCGCAGCGCGTCCGCATGCACCAGCACCAGGCCGGGCTGCACGTCCACCTGCAGGCGGTTGCCGTTGGCGCTCAGCAGCGGCTGCACGGCCGCCTCGACGGAGGACAGCAGGCCGCGCAGGTCGGCCTCCTCCAGGTTGAGCCGGATCCGGTTGGCGTCCAGCCTCGTCAGGTCGAGCACCGCGTTGATCATCGCCAGCAGGTCCTTGGCCGACCGCGTGATGCGGCCGAGGTCGGCGCGGGCCTCGGGGGTCGTGCTGTCGGCCAGCTCTTCTTCGAGCAGCTCGGCATAGCCGATCACGGCGTTGAGCGGTGTGCGCAGCTCGTGGCTCATGTTCGCCAGAAAGGCGCTCTTGGCCTTGTTGGCCTGTTCGGCTTCCTCCCGCGCCTGTTCGAGGTGCACGGCCTGGGCCTCGATCTCGCGGTTGCGCTCTTCCAGCGCCGCGCGCGTGCGGGCGGTGCGCTGGGATTCGGCGTAGATCGCGTGCCCGAACAGCGAGAGGTAGATCGCCGCGGCCACGGCCGACAGTGCGATCGTCATCAGCGAGGTGTCGGGGCGGAACTCGAAGCCGTTCGCGGCCGCGCCCGCCGCGATGCCGATCACCATGGCCACCACACCACGCACCGCGTGGCGACCGCCGCCCGAGCCGAGGTTGGACGCGTGCATGGCGCCGCCCAGCGCGACGATGATCCAGGGGTTCAGGCCCGAGAGCCCGCCATAGACACCGATCAGGAAAGAGTCGATCAGCAAGGCGCGCATCTCGCTGCGCCGGCTGTCGCTGGAACGGCAGCTCAGCCAGTAGGCGATGTGGGGCCATGTCAGCATGACCGCCAGCGCCCACCACAGCGTGGCCGGCGGCTGCATCGCAAAGACCGAGCCGAGCAGCAGGCCGGCGGCCAGGTGCGCGCCGATGCGCACCGGGTAGTTCACGCGCACCCCGCCGTACAGGCGCCGGGGCTCGGGCAGGCCCGGCAGCGCCATCGTCACAGCGGCCCCTCGATCCGCGCCAGCAGCGCGTCGATCTTGCCCAGCAGGCGGTCGAGTTCGATCGGCTTGGTGTCGAAGTCGTCGCAACCGGCGTCCAGCGCGCGCTGGCGGTCCCCTTCCATGGCGTGCGCGGTGAGCGCGATCACCGGAATCGCGCCCAGCTCTGGGTGGGCCTTGAGGCGGCGCGTGGCCTCCCAACCGTCCATGACGGGCAGACTCATGTCCATCAGGATCAGCGCCGGCCGGGTGCTCGCCGCGGTGCTCAGGGCGTGCGAGCCATCGAAGGCCATCACCACCTCGTGGCCGCGCCGCAGCAGCCGCCGCGACAGCATGTCGCGGTTGAGCTCGTTGTCCTCGACCAGCAGGATCCTGGGCATGGGCGTCTCCAGTGCTTGTGGGTCAATCCGTGGCGGAGGTTTCGGCCAGAGGCAGGCGGGCGACCACGGTCGCGCGGAACAGGCTGCCCTCGCCCGGGGTGCTGGTGGCGGTCACGTCGCCTCCCATCAGCCGGCACAGGCGGCGGCTGATGGCCAGGCCCAGGCCGGTGCCGCCGTACTTGCGCGTGGTCTCGGCATCGGCCTGCACGAAAGGCTGGAACAGGCGGCCCAGTTGCGAAGGGGTCATGCCGATGCCGGTGTCCCGGACCTCGAACACCACCAGGGCGCCGCCCTCTTCGTCCAGCCCGCGGGTGGTTTCGATGAGGATGCGGCCGTCCTGGGTGAACTTGGCCGCGTTCGACACCAGGTTGATCAGCACCTGCCGCAGCTTGGTCAGGTCGGACTGCATGCGGCCCAGGCCCTGCGCGCAATGCACCTGCAAGGTGTTGCGGTTGGTGGCCAGCAGGGGCTGGGTGGTCGAGACCACCTGGTCCAGCAGCTCGGCCAGCTCGAAGGACACGACGTGCAGTTCGATCTTTCCGGCCTCGATCTTCGAGAGGTCGAGCACGTCGTTGATCATCTGCAGCAGGTGCCGCGCAGCGCCCTTGATGCGGCCCAGGTCGGCCAGCTCGGCATCGAGTTCACCCCGGTCGGAGAAGTCTTCCTCCAGCATCTCGGTGTAGCCGATGACGGCGTTGAGCGGCGTGCGCAGCTCGTGGCTCATGTTCGCCAGGAACGCGCTCTTGGTGAGGTTGGCGGCCTCGGCCTGCTCCCTCGCCTGCTCGGCCGCCAGCCGCGACAGCTCCAGGTCCCGCTTCTGTTGCTCGATGACCTCGTTGCGCGCACGAAGCTCGCGCTTGGCGCCGATGGCCTGGCGCGTCTGGAAGTGGGAAGCCAGGCCGAACGCGGCGGTGTAGGCCACCACGGCCAGCGCCGTCATGGCCTGCGCCAGCAGCGACACCGGCAGCACCTCGAAGCCCGCGCCCGCCCCCGCCACCAGCACGCCGAGCACAAAGCACCCGGCGCCCATCAGCCCCAGGCGCAGCCCGCCGATGCTCAGGTTGGCCGCGTTGATGGCGGTGAACGAGACCACGCCGATCCACAGATCGAGGCCGGTGAGCAAAGTGAACACGCCCATCAGGAAACTGTCCACCAGCAGGTTGCGCTGCTCGGCGCCCTTGCTGTCGCGCGAGCGGCTGGCGATCGCATACGCCAGGTGCGGCCACAGCACGGCAATCGTGCAGATCAACGCGAGGGTGCCGGCGGCGATGGGCCGCAGCTGCAGCACCGACAGCGCCACGGCGGCACAGAAGCCATGCCCGCCGATGCGCAGGCCGTAGTCCAGGCGCACCGTGGGATGCACGCGCTGCGTCGGCTCGGAGATCGGCAGTTCTGACGAGACGGTGCTCAAGGCGAAGCCCGGTGGTTCATGAAGCAAAACCCTCCCTGCCCTGCGAGAGACAGGGTCGGCCTGGATTGTAATACGTATTATGTCTGGGGTTCAACCGATCGACCGGCGCGCGGTGCGCCGCCCGTTGAAACGGGTTCGACGTTTACAGAGGTTTCACGCGCGCGGCCTGGGCCAGGGCCTGCAACTTCACGGTGTCGGCCGCGTAGAAGCGCGCGGCCTCCGGCAGCGACATGCGGGGTGGCACACGCCCGCCGACGGCCTGCACGGCCTGGCCCACGTCCGCGCTGCCCAGCGCCTCCACGACAACGCGGTGCAGGCGCGCGCTGAGGTCTTCATCCATCGCGGCGGGCACGAGCACGCCCACCCAGATGCTGGGGTGGCCCACCTCGGGCGCGAGCCGGCTTTCGTCGAAAGTCGCGGCGTTGGGGAACCGGTCCAGCCGCTGCGCGGACATCACACCCAGCACCTTCATGCGGCCATCGGCCACCAGGCTGCCCAGCAAGGCGTCCACGGGCAGCACCGTGAAATCGATGGCGCCGCTGCGCAGATCGGCCAGCATGGGCATGCCGCCACGGTAAGGCACGTGCGTGGCCTGGATGCCGGCGCTGGACAACAGCCGCTCCGTCACGAGGTGGAACAGCGAGCCCTGCCCCGTGCTGCCATAGCTCATGGGCCGCTCGCCACCCTGGCGCGCCAGGGCCACGAGCTCGTCCAGGTTGTTGGCCGGCAGGTCGGTGCGCGCGTACAGCGCCAGCGGCGAATCGTTGACCAGGCCCAACAGGCGAAAGTCCGTGGGCTTGTAACGGACGGCGCGCAGCGTGAGCGGCGCCAGCACGGTCTCGGAGGGCGACCCGATGAAGAGCGTGGAGCCGTCGCGCGCGGCCGCCAGCAGGCGGTTGGCGGCGATGGAGCCACTGGCGCCGGTGACGTTCTCCACCACCGCGGCGCGCCCGAGCCCCCGGCCCAGCGCGGGGGCCACGGCGCGGGCGAAGGCATCGGTCACGCCGCCGGCGGGTTGCGCCACCAGCACGGTGAGCGGGTGCGCGCGCGCCTGGGCCACACCGAGCGGCATCGCGGCGAGCGAAGCCGCCCCCATGCCCGAAAGAGCGAATGCGCGGCGCGAAAGGTTCATGGGGAATGGCGTGCAAAAATGGCAACAAGCATTATGGATGGCAACCCAACATGAAGAAGCCCAAGAATGGCCCGTCAGCGCCTGCGGCTCCCCAGAAACGGCCGACGCAGCGCGACATTGCGCAGGCAACCGGCCTGTCGCAAACCTCCGTGTCCCTGGTGCTCAACGGCGTGGAGCCGTCCACCGTGTCGGCGGAGGCACGCGAACGCATCCAGGAAGCGGCCAGGCGGCTCGGCTACGTGCCCAACCGCATGGCCCGCAACCTGCAGTCCGCGCGCACGCGCACGCTGGCCTGCATCGTTCCCGACATCACGAACCCGACCTATCCGGCCCTGATCCGCGGCTTCCAGTCCGCCGCCGATGCGGCGGGTTACGACACCATGATCTTCGACACCGACGGCACGCCCGAGCGCGAGCAGCGGGCGCTGCAATGGCTGTCGCAGGGGCATGTGGACGGCGTGATGGCGGTGTTCTTCCACGTGCAGGAAACCGAGCTGCTGAAGGCCACGCGTGGGCGCGTGGCCGTGGTGCAGATCGAAAGCCAGGCGCACAAGCCATCGCGCACCATCGACAAGCTCTACATCAACAACGCGGCGGCGGCGCAGGCCATGACGCAGACCCTGATCGACAAGGGCCACCGGCGCATCGCCCTGCTGTCCGCCCCGCTGGGCCCGGGCGCGCAGCGGCAGCGCGGCTTTCGGGCGGCCATGCGGCAGGCCGGGCTGACGGCCCGCACCATCGCCGCCGATGACTTCACCCAGGCCGCTGGTGCGCGCGCGATGGTGGCCGAACTCGCGGGCGGCGACTTCCGCTGCAGCGCCGTCTTTGCCGCCAACGACCTGCTGGCCATCGGTGCCATGTCGGCCTTGCGCGCGGCGGGGCGGCGCATTCCCGAAGACGTGGCCGTGGCGGGCTTCGATGACATTCCCGTGGCCCAGTTGCTGCAGCCGCCCTTGACCACGGTGCGCCGATCCGAGCTGTCGATCGGCCGCATGGCGGCCGAGCTGCTCATCGGCCGGCTGAACGGTGCCGAGGCGGCCGAGGCGGGCCGCAATGTCGAACTGCCTTTCGAACTCGTGCTGCGCGATTCGGCCTGAGGCGTTGGCGGCGTCAACCTCGAGGAAATCTCTGCAGATCGGCCACCATCAGGCCCGTGAACTCTTCGGTCATCCGAGAGCGGCTGACGTGCTGCGGGTAGGCCATGAGCACCTGCACAGGGCAACGCGGCGCGAGGGGCGCCACGTGCAAGTCCCGCGCAAACACCGAAGCCACGTAGGGGTTCACGATGCCGATGCCCGCCCCCTCGGCGGCCATCAGGCAGATGGTGAACGAGTAGCTGGTGGCCACCCGCGCGCTGACGTCCACCCCGTGCGCCTGCAGCAGGCGCTGGACCTGGACCTGCGATTCGTCGTCGGCGTTCAGGGTGAGCAAGGACTGCCCTTTCAGGTCGCGCACATGCACGCGCGGCCGCTGGGCCAGCGCATGGCCCGGCGGCATCACGCACACCATCGGGGCCTGATGCAGCACGGTGCCGTCCAGCTCGGGATGGGCCTGGGCGGCCGTGGACAGCACGGCATCGAAGTTCCCGTGCAGCAGGCCTTCGCGCAACTGGTGGGCGCTGGTGGTCTGCAGGTCCACATGCGCGTGCGGGTGGCGCCGGCAGAACTCGCCGATGACGCGCGGCAGCACGCTGAGGCCCAGCGCGGGCGTGCAGCCGATGCGCAGCGAACCGGAGCCGGACTTGCGCAGCTGGGCCACATGCTGCTCCACCCGGTCCAGGCCCAGGAACTGGCGCTGCACGAAGTCGAACAGCTCCCTCGCCTCCTTGGTGGGCACCAGCCGGCCCTTGGTGTGGTCGAACAGCTTGAGGCCGGTGGCCATGCCGACCTGGGACAACAGGCGGCTGACGGAGGGCTGGGTGGTGTTGAGCACGGCGGCCGCGGCCGTGGTGGTGCCGGTCTGCATGACGGCGCGGAAGGCTTCGATTTCGCGGAAATTGAGGGGTCTTGGCATGGCTGGGGTGTCGGTTTCACCCTATACCAGCATCGCATGGCGTACTCGCAAGAATGAATTATTCGGAATGATGCCCGATCCCTAGACTTTCTCCCAGGCCCCACCCCGAGGGCCCTCACAGGAGCACCATCCATGACCACCCGCATCCCTCGCCGCACCCTCGCCGCCGCCGGCCTGGCGGCCCTGGCCCTCGGCCCGCTGGCCGGCACCGCCGGGGCGCAGGACTTCCCGAACCGCCCCATCCGCATCATCGTGCCGTTCACGGCCGGCGGCAGCTCCGACGTGCAGGGGCGACTGCTCGCCGACCACCTGGGCAAGCTCTACAAGCAGTCCGTGGTCGTGGAAAACCGGCCCGGCGCCGGCGGGCACATCGGCGGCAAGGCGGTGGTCGACGCACCCCCCGATGGCTACACGCTGATGCTTGGCTCCATTGGCCTGCATGCCACCTATGGCGTGTACAGGAAGCTGCCCTACAACCCCGCCACCGACTTCAAGGTGCTGACCATCCTGGCGGAAATGCCGCATGTGGTGGTGGCCAATGAAGCGCTGGCCGTGACGGACCTGAAGTCGCTGATTGCCCTGGGCCGCAAGTCGCCCGACGCGCTCAACTTCGGCTCAGCGGGCGTGGGGTCGTCCGTGCACATGATCGGCGAGCTGTTCAAGGCCTCGGCCGAGGTGCCCATGACCCACGTCGCCTACAAGGGGAGTTCCGCCGCGTTGAACGACTTGATGGGCGGGCAGATCCAGCTCATGTTCGAAAACCCGCCCACCGTGCTGGCCCACGTGCGCAACGGCCGGCTGAAGGCGCTGGCCGTCACGGGCAAGACCCGTTCTCCGGCCCTGCCCGACGTGCCCACCGTGGCGGAAGCCGCCATCCCGGGGTTCCTCGCGACCTCCTGGACCACGGTGGCCGTGGGAGCCCAGGTGCCGGATGCGCTGGCGAACAAGCTGAGCAACGACATCCGGGCCATCGTCTCCTCACCGGCGTTCACGCAGGCGCTGGCCGCGCAAGGCATGACGCCCGTGGCCAACACCCGCGAGGCGGCCACCCGCTTCGTCGCGGCCGAGAAACAGCGCTGGGACGGCATCATCGACAAAGCGAAGCTGGTGGCCGAATGACGAGCAACCCGCAGGCACCCTGCGCGGTGCGCCGGGTCGGGTCAACCGACCAGCATTACTTTTTTGGCTACTACAACAAGAGCAACTGGCACCGCGGCGGCCGCTACCTGCTGGCGCAGCAGGTGCCGTTCAAAGACGCACCGCTCACGCCCGCGCTGGAGGCCGGGATCGGCTATTTCGACCTGCAGGAGGGTGCGCGATTCCGCGAGCTCGATCGCACCCGCGCCTGGAACTGGCAGATGGGCAGCCAGCTGCAATGGCTGGATGGCCTGGGCGGGCGCCAGCTGATCTACAACGTGAGAACCACCGACGCCAAGGCCCGCTACCCCCACTTCGGTGCGGTCATCCTCGATGCCGACACCGGCGAGCGGCGCAGCCTGCCGCTGCCGGTCTACGTCGTGGCGCCGGACAGCCGCTACGCCCTGTGCGTGGACTACCGCCGGCTCTACCTCACCCACGAGACCATCGGCTACAGCGAGCCGGGCGCCCCCTTCGACCTGCCACTGGCCCCAGCCGAGGACGGCATCCACCGCATGGACCTGGCGACGGGCGAATCGCGCCTGCTGGTGAGCTACCGGCAGCTGCGCGAATTCCATCCGAAGCCATCGATGGACAAGGCCATCCACTGGGTCAGCCACATCGAGGTCAATCCCTCGTCCACGCGCGTGCTCTTCCTGCACCGCTGGACCGAGCGGATCAAGGACGAGACCTGCTTCCTCCACCGCCTGATCACCATGAACCCCGATGGCAGCGGCATGCGGCTGCTGGAGTGCTCGGACCACCCCCTGCCGCAACTGGACGAAGCCTTCGACCCCAGCGCCGTGGGCACCTTCGACTACGAGAAATCCGAGTACCAGATCTCGCACCCGCTGTGGCGCAACGACCGCCAGGTCATCGTGTGGGGGCCACATGCCGGCGAGATCCACTACCACCTGTACGACGACGCCGAGGGCGGCGCGGTGCAGGTGGTCGGGCGCCACGTGCTGACAGAGAACGGCCACATGACCTTCTCGCCGGTGGACGACCGCTGGCTGCTGAGCGACACCTACCCGGACGCGCGCACGCACGAGCGGGTCCTGTTCCTCTACGACATGCAGACCGGCGCCCGCCACGACCTGGGCTCCTTCCACGCGGACCCGACCCTGAGCAAGGAAAACCGCTGCGACCTGCATCCGCGCTGGAGCCGGGACGGCAGCCAGATCTGCATCGACTCGGTGCACGGGGAAGGCCGGCAGATGTACATCGTGGACGTCGGTCACCTGACGGGGGTGGGCCAGGACCGGTGAGGGTGTGCCTTGTGTTCGATCCGTGTCCGGACAATAATATACGCCGTACAAATAAGGACGCCGAATGACCACCGCACACGTTTTCATCGCCACCAGCCTGGACGGCTTCATCGCGCGCCAGGACGGCGACATCGACTGGCTGCTGCAACGCGACGATCCCGCCGAGGACCACGGCTACACCGCGTTCATCGCTGACAAGGAGGTTGTCGTGATGGGCCGGGGCAGCTTCGAAAAGGCGCTGAGCTTCGACACCTGGCCCTACGACCGACCCGTGCTGGTGCTGTCCCAGCGGTTGGCCGACGCGCCCGTGCCCGAGGCGCTGGAGGGCAAGGTCCGCTTCTCCAGCCTTGCGCCCCGGGACGCGATGAAGCACCTGGCCGAACAGAATGTGCGCCGGGTCTATGTGGATGGTGGGCAGGTGGTGCAGTCTTTCCTGCGCGAGGGTTTGATCGCCGACATGGTGGTCACCACGGTCCCTGTGCTGATCGGGTCGGGAAGGCCGCTGTTCGGCGCGTTGGCACAGGACGTGGCCTGGCGCCTGGTGGCCAGCCGCAGCTTTCCTTCCGGCCTCGTGCAATCCACCTACCGGCTCGCCCCATGAACCGACCACGGGGACGCCCGGCCCAGGGGACGGGGGTGGCCCGCGACCACATCCTGACGGAGGCGCTGGCTCTGCTCGATGAAAGCGGTGGGCAAGGCCTGACGATGCGCGCTCTGGCCACGCGGCTGGGCGTCACGCCGATGAGCCTCTACCACCACGTGGAGAACCATGCCGGGCTGCTGCGGGCGCTGTCGGACCGCGTGTATGCCGAGGTGCTGGAGGGTGCGCCAGGGCTGGCCGCCCCTCGAGCAGATCTGCAGGCGATCCTGACCCGCTACCACGGCGCCGTGGGCCGCCATCCGCAACTGACGCTGGCCATCTTCGCCACGCCGGAGGCCTTTGCCGGGGTGACGCGCCAGATCACCGATCGCCTGGGCCTGCTGCTGGCGCAGATCACGGCCGAGCCCGACCTGTGGCGCGACGTGCTGGTGGACCATGCCCACGGCAGCGGCTTGGCCCTGGCCTCGGCCCACGGCGATCCCAAGCGGGCCCAGGCCCTGCAGGCGGACTACCGGCAGGCCCTCGACCGCCTGCTGGACCGTTTGACGGCGCCCTGACGGCGCCGGGCTCAATCGAAGGTCACCGTCGCCCTCAGCTCGTCCCTGGCTTCCCGGATCGCGGCCAGGTGCGCGGCCCGAAAGGCTTCCATCGACATCCGCTCCGCGCGCACCGACAGGCTCACTGCGGCGATCGTCTTGTCGGAGATGCTGGAGATCGGCACCGCGATGGAGCGCACGCCCAGCTCCAGCTCTTCGTCGCACTCGGCCCAACCGAAGGTCCGGCAATGCTCCACCTGGCCCGTCGCGGAGGCGATGTCCTGCACCGTCTTCGGCGTCCAGGGGTCCAGGGGTGTGGTGGCGAGGTAGCTCACCACGTCCTCGCGGGGCAGCGTCGACAGCACCGCCCGGCCCAGTGCGGAGCAGAAAGCCGGCAGGCGCGACCCAATGCCCAGCCCGGTCGACAGCGTGCGCCGACCCGTGGACCTGGCAATGATCAGAACCTCGTGGTCCAGCAGCAAGCCCAGCGAAGCGGATTGGCGCGTGCGATCGGCCAGCTTGTCGAGCACCGGTTGCGCCACCTGGGGCGCCGGCCTCGACATGAGGTACGACCTGGCCAGCAGCAGGGTGCGCGGCGCCACCCAGAAACGTTTGCCATCGCTGTGCAGGTAGTCGAGTTCGTGCAGCGTCAGCAGAAGCCGGCGCGCCGTGGCCGGTGTGTAACCCGTGAGACGCGCCACTTCAGACAGGTTCAGCTTGGCGTGCTTGCGCTCGAAGCAAAGCAAGACCTTCAGCCCCTTCTCCAGGGACGCGATGAAATCGCGCGGGTGCGATCGTTGGGCGTCGGTCATGGGCGCATTATTGCGCAATGCGCAAAACCGCATTGCTTCAGAACGGCCCTGTCGACAGAATTCGCTGGCTGTTCCGATGCCTCACCCGACCAGGGGAGCGCCGGGCAGGCTCCCCCAACTTTCCAGAGCGCCCAACCATGATAAAGAGACGACAACTTCTAGGCATCGCACCGCTGCTGGCGGTCCCCCTCCTCTCGCGTGCGAACGACTATCCCCGCATGCCCATCAACCTGGTGACGCCGCTGGCCGCGGGCGATGCGGCGGATCGGGCCGCGCGCCTGATGGGGCAGGAGCTTTCGAGGTTGCTGGGCACCGCGGTGACGGTGGCGAACCGCCCCGGTGCCGGGGGCTCCCTGGGCACCCAATCCGTCATCCGTGCGCCCAAGGACGGCTACACCCTGCTCTACGCGCAGAACAGCCCGCTGACCATCCGGCGCGTGATCGAACCGGATGCCGCCAACTACGATCCCTTGAAGGACCTCGTGCCTCTGGCCTTGACCACCCGCAGCCCTTCGGTGCTGGTGACCTACAAGGACGCGCCCTTCAAGACCGTGAAGGAGATGATCGAGCAAGCATCCAAGAGCGCCCACGGCATCCGCATCGGCAACGCCGGTCCCGGCTCCGTCGGCGAGATCAGCGTGCAGTTGATGAACGCGGCCGCAGGCGCCTCGTTGAGCTCCGTGAACTACAAGGGCGCGGCACCCGCCGTCACCGACCTGCTCGGCGGCCACATCGACGCCGTCGTTCTGGCGCTGGGGGCGGTCAGCGCCCATATGCGCACCGGCGCGTTGCGCGCCCTGGCCATCTCCTCGCCCTTCCCCGAGTTTCCCAACGTACCCACGCTGCGCCAGGCGGGCTACAAGGCCGACCTTCTGGGCGTGTGGTTCGGTTTCTTCATGCCCGCTGGCGTTCCCAAGGATGTGCTCGACAAGATCGTCCCCGCCCTGGAAGAGGTCGCCCGCAACGCCAGCATCTCGGCGCAGCTGCTGCCGGCGGGAATCGTGCAGGAATGGGGCTCAGCCAGGGCCCTTGCCGAAGAAATCACCAACGAGTACCGGGCCGTCAGCGAGTTGCTCGGCCCGGCGTCCAAGAACACCAAATGAAAGCGGTTGTGATGTCAAAGGGTATTCATGTGGCCGTCGTGGGCGGTGGCATCGGCGGTCTCGCCGCTGCGGTCGCGCTGCGCCATCGGGGGATCAGCGTCGCGGTGTACGAACAGTCGGGCGTGTTGCGGGAGGTCGGTGCGGGCATCTTCGTCTACCCCAACAGCCTGAGGCAGCTGGAGCGCATGGGCCTGGGCGATGCCCTCGCCCGCGTGGGCGCCAAGGTCGGCGCCGGGTCCGAGTACTACCGCATGGACGGCACGGTCGTGGGCAAGATCCTGACCACCGACTCCAGTGGCTGGAGCGGCATGTACGGCATGCACAGGGCCGACATCCTGAAGGTGCTGGCGGACGCGCTTCCATCAAGCTCGATCCACACCGGCCATCGGTGCGTCGACTTCAGCCAGGACGAGCACGGCGCCCGCCTGGTCTTCGAGAACGGCCATGTGGCGACCGCCGATGTCGTGATCGCCGCCGACGGCATCAACTCGGTCTTGCAGAAACACGTCGTCGAACCGTCCGCCCCCGAGTACGCTGGCTTCCGGGCGTACCGGGGCCTGCTCTCCGCGGACAAGGTCCCCGAGTGGCGGCGCGAGGCGCACCAGGTCTGGATGGGCGATGGCAAGCACTTCATGGTGTTTCCCGTCCGCGGTGGCGAACTGGTGAACTACGTCGGCTTCGTGCCGACGACCAGCGAGACCGCCGAGTCCTGGTCCGCCATCGGCGACCGCGACGAACTCGCCGCCTCGTTCGCCGGATGGGATCCCCGCGTGACCGGCCTGCTGGACAAGGTGGAGACCTGCTTCTGGTGGGGCCTGTACGACCGCAAGCCGCTGGGCCAATGGGTGAATGGACGCCTGGCATTGCTGGGCGATGCCGCCCACCCCATGCTGCCCCACCTGGGCCAGGGCGCGAACCAGGCCATCGAAGACGGCACGGCCTTGGCCGTTCTGCTGCAGACCTGCGCCGAAGGCCGCTCCGTGGAGGACGCGCTCAAGCGCTACGAGGCGCTGCGCCGCCCGCGCACGTCCATGGTGCAGGCAGAGGCCCGCAAGAACGGCATGCGCTACGACTCCAAGTACGCGGATCTGGGCCAGCGCGATCGGGAGATCGCGAACTCCGCCACGTTGCGCAAATCGCTCTACGACCACGACATCGAGAAGGAAGCCCTCGAATCCTTGAGCCTCGATGGGGTGTCGGCCTGAGCGCCCAGGCGTCGCATCGCCGCCTCCATTCGGGGGCGGCGTTGGCGACGACGCTTATTCCCACTCGATTATCTATAGTCACAAAACCATGTTAAATATCAATGACTTACAATACGGCAACCAACTAATGCCATGAATAATGCCATACTCAGATCAAGAGGATGAACACTGCCTTCGCTGTTGACGGGCAATGGCCTGCTCCAGAGTCTCCCCAGGCTGCCATCCGTACAGGTCGCGGACGCTCTTCGTTCTGGCATGGCCGGGAGGCTTGAACTCGTAGCCGGCAGCAGCCATCTCGGCGGCCATGTCCTCGGTGATGAAGAACGGTTCGTTTTCTTCGTTCAGTTTCATGCTGACACCATAGCGACGTTCTAAAAACCAGAAGTCTATCCACCTCCCTCCCAGCCGATCAGTCAAGGGGTCGCCTCAGAAAACGGAAAATAAAGCACGCTAAGCCGGTTGCAGCGGTCGTAGCGGCCTGAACTTGCCCGCGCCGATCTTGGCGCTGCTGCGCCAGAGGTAATCGCCGGTGAGGTTGATGTGCTCCCAACCGAGCGGCGACAGGTACTGCAACAGCGCGTCATCAACGGCATGGCCGTTGCCACGCAGCGCGTGCGCAGCCCGTTCCAGATAGACCGTGTTCCACAACACGACGGCAGCCGTTACCAGATTGAGGCCGCTAGCCCGGTAGGGGTCTCCTCGTTTTCAGTGCAATAAGTGACGGTACGAAAAGCTAGCACTGGCG